>NZ_CP136709.1:1652500-1815000 GCF_032926325.1 Aestuariibaculum lutulentum | reverse complement strand
CACTTTTGTTTTCTTCTCCTCCGGGTACTTAGATGTTTCAGTTCTCCGGGTTCGCCTCCTTAACGGATACTATATCTTCAATATAGTGGGTTGCCCCATTCGGATATCTGCGGATCAAATCGTATGTGCCGATCCCCGCAGCTTTTCGCAGCTTATCACGTCCTTCATCGCCTCTGAGAGCCTAGGCATTCCCCATACGCCCTTATTTAGCTTATTGTACTTTTTGCTTTTTTATGAGTTTTATTCACCAGATTATTATCTTGTGAATATCTATTATAATATCGCTCGTAACGAATATTATAATTACAAATTTTTTAAAATAGATATTAAATCTATCTTTCATGTATCTTTTTTCAATATGTCAATGAACTTTCGTCCCTCAGGACTCGTGGAGAATATCGGAGTCGAACCGATGACCTCCTGCGTGCAAGGCAGGCGCTCTAGCCAGCTGAGCTAATCCCCCATAATGAAATTCAGAATTGTGAATTCAGAATTACAAACGTTGAATTCTCTAACTTCCAGAATTTCCTTTCAATATTTAATGAACGTGACCATCTCTGGTACTTCGTAGTCTCAGGCAGACTCGAACTGCCGACCTCTACATTATCAGTGTAGCGCTCTAACCAGCTGAGCTATGAGACTGTGTTTTGTCTACAGTTTTCAGTTTTCAGTATCAATACTGAGCACCGTTTTCTGGTGACTTGTTTTTTAAATTAACAGCTATGAGAATAAACTACTCTTTTCTTAGTTTTATTGATACCATTAGTCGTCTTTCTCTAGAAAGGAGGTGTTCCAGCCGCACCTTCCGGTACGGCTACCTTGTTACGACTTAGCCCTAGTTACCGATTTTACCCTAGGCCGCTCCTTGCGGTGACGGACTTCAGGCACTCCCAGCTTCCATGGCTTGACGGGCGGTGTGTACAAGGCCCGGGAACGTATTCACCGCATCATGGCTGATATGCGATTACTAGCGATTCCAGCTTCACGGAGTCGAGTTGCAGACTCCGATCCGAACTGAGATAGGGTTTATAGATTCGCATCCCCTCGCGGGGTAGCTGCTCTCTGTCCCTACCATTGTAGCACGTGTGTAGCCCAGGACGTAAGGGCCGTGATGATTTGACGTCATCCCCACCTTCCTCACAGTTTGCACTGGCAGTCTTGTTAGAGTTCCCGACATTACTCGCTGGCAACTAACAACAGGGGTTGCGCTCGTTATAGGACTTAACCTGACACCTCACGGCACGAGCTGACGACAACCATGCAGCACCTTGTAAGTAGTCCGAAGAAAGATCTATCTCTAAATCATGCAACTTACATTTAAGCCCTGGTAAGGTTCCTCGCGTATCATCGAATTAAACCACATGCTCCACCGCTTGTGCGGGCCCCCGTCAATTCCTTTGAGTTTCATTCTTGCGAACGTACTCCCCAGGTGGGATACTTATCACTTTCGCTTAGCCACTCAGACCGAAATCCGAACAGCTAGTATCCATCGTTTACGGCGTGGACTACCAGGGTATCTAATCCTGTTCGCTCCCCACGCTTTCGTCCATCAGTGTCAATACATTATTAGTGATCTGCCTTCGCAATTGGTATTCTATGTAATATCTATGCATTTCACCGCTACACTACATATTCTAACCACTTCATAATGATTCAAGATAACCAGTATCAAAGGCAATTCTACAGTTGAGCTGCAGGATTTCACCTCTGACTTAATCATCCACCTACGGACCCTTTAAACCCAATGATTCCGGATAACGCTTGGATCCTCCGTATTACCGCGGCTGCTGGCACGGAGTTAGCCGATCCTTATTCTTACGGTACCGTCAGAACTCTACACGTAGAGTGGTTTCTTCCCGTATAAAAGCAGTTTACAACCCATAGGGCAGTCTTCCTGCACGCGGCATGGCTGGATCAGTCTTTCGACCATTGTCCAATATTCCTCACTGCTGCCTCCCGTAGGAGTCTGGTCCGTGTCTCAGTACCAGTGTGGGGGATAACCCTCTCAGGCCCCCTACCTATCGTCGCCATGGTGTGCCGTTACCACACCATCTAGCTAATAGGACGCATACTCATCTTGTACCGTAACCTTTAATAAAAACTCCATGCGAAGTAATTATACTATGGGGTGTTAATCTTCATTTCTAAAGGCTATCCCCCAGTACAAGGCAGATTGTATACGCGTTACGCACCCGTGCGCCGGTCGTCAGCAGAGCAAGCTCCCTGTTACCCCTCGACTTGCATGTGTTAGGCCTGCCGCTAGCGTTCATCCTGAGCCAGGATCAAACTCTTCATCGTTAAATTTTAAATATTATTTAACAACTAATTGGAATCTCTAGTACTCAAAATGGTTTATTCTCTTAGTTGATTTAAATCGTTTCCAACTTAAATCTTACGCTGTCAATTCAATATGTTTATGAACTTATTTCTCTTTATCTCTTAACTCGTTTCCTCGTTAAGCGGGTGCAAATATAAAACCCTTTTTTTAACCTCACAATAGTTTTGATACTTTTTTTTTGAAAAAATTTTTGAAGCTTTAAAACTTCGTTTTCTCAAGTATATCAACACTTCTTACAAGAACTTCGCTACTCATAACCTTCGCTATTTTTGCGGCTGCAAACATACAACCTTTTTTAATTCTGACAAGATGTTTTTGATATTTTTTTGAAGTTTTTTCCTTTGACCTGAAAATCAAATCTCTAAACCTCGTATCGCTATCTTTTTATGAACTTACCGCAGCAGCTTAGCCGCTAACGGGCTGCAAATATACCACCCTTTTTCTCTACCAAACAAACTTTTTTATGCCTTTTTTTTAATCTTTTTTGTCCAATGCTTATTTACAATAAGTTACATCCAAATTATTTTTGATTCAACTTAATGTTATGACTGCATTAGAACAAAAACCTTCGGTTTTATAATATCTATAATATAAGAACAACTCTTCTATATATATTATATGAAGATGATTTTACCTTTGGGATGAAACGGCATCCTTTTTATGCTTACTACCTATTCTTTATAATACACTACATATGTATACCTAAAAATCACTTCTTATACTATTATATATAGTAGCATAAAATGATATAGTGGACAGCCCGACCAGAAGCACCACGGAGGGTAATGCTATAATACTATAAAAGCCATTTAACTTTGACCTCAGCAAAAGTTTGCGTGTCTTAAACGGAGTAAACATTATTAACCAATTATAACATTTGTAAGATTTAACTATTTTTTCACTGGTTTTATCAGGTAAAGTCTAGATTAGTTAATATTTTTGAATGAAATATAAACAAACACATTATGAATTTAGCAGAAATTGATTTTCAAAGTTTTGACTCTGGAAAGTTAATGGACTTTATCACCGAATACGGATTAAAAGTAATAGGTGCCATTCTTATCTGGATTATTGGATCGTGGATTATTAAAAATATCCTGAAGGCGACTAAAAAAATTATGTCGAAAAGTAATTATGAGGAAAGTCTGCAGAAGTTTTTATTAAACCTTTTTAGCTGGGGCTTAAAAATCCTTTTAATCATTACATTGCTAGGAACCCTTGGAGTACCAACCACATCGTTTGCTGCCATTATTGCTGCTGCAGGTTTAGCCGTAGGTATGGCTCTACAAGGTTCTTTAGGTAATTTTGCAGGTGGGGTTTTAATTATGATTTTTAAACCTTTTAAAATTGGCGATTTAATTGAAGCACAAGGTGAAATAGGCGTTGTAAAACACATTGAAATCTTTACAACAAAATTAACCGGACTTTCAAACAGAGAAATCATTATTCCAAACGGTGCCTTATCTAACGGAAACATTATCAATTATACCACTGAAGGAACACGTCGAGTAGATTTAGTTATTGGTGTTAGCTATGATGCCGACATTAAACAAACCAAAGAGGTTTTAATGAACGTTTTAACATCTCACCCAAAAGTTATTGACACGCCTGCTCCATCAGTTAACGTTCTTGAGTTGGCAGATAGCTCTGTAAACTTCGCGGTAAGACCATGGTGTAACGCTGAAGATTACTGGACAGTTTACTTTGAATGTACCGAAAATATTAAGTTAGCTCTTGATGCTGCAGGTATTGAAATTCCTTACCCACATCAAGTTGAAATACAAAAGAAAGGTTAAGACTTCGGTTTTGGTTTCATAACCACAAAGTCCTTTAAATAATAAGGCTCAAAATAAGCGACATCTTCGGTGTCGCTTTTTTTATACTTAGCATCACTAATTGCCCCCATCTCGTTTGCTGATGGTAATTTATCGTCAACAAAAATAGCATTTGGATGCTGGATTAAGGTTTTAGTTTTTTCAACGCCATTACCTATAAAGTATACTTTACCCTGATTTAAATATTCCGCGAAAGCGTTTTCATCTAAAATCTGAGCTTCGGTTGCTCTTACCTCGTTATAATTTGAATCGTAAATTGCCGAATATACTTCCATACGTCTGGCATCTAACATCGATACGATAATGCCTTCCGTTATTTTCACCTGGCAAGCCAATGCTTGTAATGTAGGCACTGACACCAAAGGTTTATCTAATGCAAAACATAAGCCTTTTGCTGCCGACACCCCAATACGTAATCCTGTATAAGAACCAGGCCCTTTACTAATGGCAATAGCATCTAAATTATTTGCATCAACATTGGCTTCTTTTAAAACTGAATCTATAAATACATGTAAACTTTCGGCATGCGAATAGTTCTTACTGTTATCTTCTTTTAAAAAGATTGTCTCTCCATCTCTCGATAAAGCTACAGAACAGTTTGTTGTAGCCGTTTCTATGTTAAGTATTAATGCCAATTTTAATTTGTTATTGTTTTTCCCATGTAAAAGTCTAAAACTTTTGTCTTAAAAACAAAATCATACTTCGCATTTATTAATAAATTCTGTGCATTTAAGTATCTTATTCTGGTTTGCTCTAAATCGAAAGCCGTCATATTCCCTAATTTGTAGCGTTCTTCCGCATTTTCGAAGGCCAGTTTTTGAGATTCGATAGATTTTTTTGCAGATTCATATGCTTTCAATGCTGCTTGCGCATCTGTAAAGGCTCTTTGAATATTTCCTTCTAAATCTAATTTAGCTTGTTCTAAATCTAATTTAGAGTTTAATTCCTGTATTTGCGATTTGGCTACTGCCGTTTTGTTTTGAAACTGAGAGAAAATAGGAATGTTTAGCCCTAACCTAAACGAATGCGATTTTTGATTATTAAGCTGATTAAAAAATGAATCTTCATTTTCGGTTAAATTAGAATAAAAAACATTAGACCCAAAACCATATCCAAAACTTACACTTGGCCAATATCCCGCCTTGTTTATTTCGGTGCCCAACTCGGCGACTTCTATATTTTTCTCTGCCAGTTTAATTTCATTTCTATTACTATAAGCATATTCTAAAATAGAATCGACATCATCATAAAATAAAGCAAAATAAGACGCATCGATATTTATCATTTCTACCTGAAATCCTTTGTATGGAATTTGAAGCAATTGCGACAATGTTAGCAAGGACAAATTATAATTGTTTTCGGCAGTTGTTAAACTCTGCTCGTCTGAAGCCAAAGTGGCTTCGGCATCAAAAATATTGGCTTTGGGCTGAACTCCTGCATCTACAAAACTTTTAACCTGCTCTAATTGTCCTTTTGAAAATTCAATTTGAGCTTTTGCTGCTTCTAAATTCTCCTTGTTGAACAAAATATTTAAATAAGCATTCGCTACATTTAGTGAAATATCGTCTTTTAATTGCTGCAATTGTAATTCACTAGCTTCCTGAGACAACAAGGATTGTTTATAAATATTGGTATTACGGAAACCATTAAATACATTTTGGGAAACCTGTATCCCCACATTCGTTTGGTGCGATGTACGATTAACAAACTGACCTTGAAACAACTCCTGATTACCAAACCCCATGGATTGGCTTGCACTTGCTCCCAAGGATGGTAATAAATTACCTTTTGCAGCCACTACATTTTGTTCGCTTGTTAATATAGAATTATTGGACTTTTGTACACTAATATTATTTTCTAAGGCATAGTCGACACATTCCTGTAAGCTCCATATTTTTTCCTGAGCAAAAACCGCAGCTCCTATAAAAAATACGACTATACTAATTTTAGTTTTATATTTAAACATACTCTATCTTATCTTTTAGTGTGCAGGTGGTCCTGGTCTTACTTCTACCTTTTCTTCATCAGATGTTTTATTCCAGATTTTTATCTTATCCTCTTTTTTGAGTCCTTCTGTAATTTCAACATTAATACCATCTGAAATTCCTAAAACCACATCTACTTTTTTATACTTTCCTTCTGCTTCTAAAACCTCTACAAAAGGTTTTTCAGTAATTCGATTGTATTGCAACAACGCTTCTCGAATAGCAAAGACACTGTCTTTACTTTCAATATCAATTTCCGCATTAGCACTATAGCCCGCTCTTACATTAGTACCTTCATCTATAGTTACGTTAGCCTTTATAGTGAACTGAACAGCGCCGTTTTCTTCAACACCTTTAGGTGCAATAAAGGTTAACTTAGCTGGAAAATCTTTATCTTTTATGGCTCCCAATACGACTTTTATCTCTCTACCTTCAGAAAGCTTACCCACTTCGGCCTCATCAACCTTACCTTCAAAAATCATTTGACTCATATCGGCGACAGTCGCAATGGTTGTTCCTTCATTAAAGTTGTTACTCTCAATAACCTGATCGCCTTCTCTCACCGGAATCTCTAAAATAGTTCCTGAAATTTGTGCTATAATATTGGTATTGGCTGAAGCACCTCCTGAAATAGACCCCCTTTTAATAATTTGATAATTATTTTGTGCCTGCTTTAAAGTTTCTTTCGCCTGGTTAAATGATAATTCACTGTTTTCAAAGTCCTGTTGAGAAATCACCCCTTTTTCAAAAAGCGATTTATTTCTATTGTATAACGTTTCAGCATTATTAAAAGACAACTGCGCAGTTTTTATTTGACTACTTGCACTCACCAAACTTTGCTCATTAGGTACTACTCGAATTTTAGCAATTAAATCGCCCTTTTCAACCCTATCGCCTTCTTCAACAAGAATCTCATCGATGATTCCGGAAATTTGAGGTTTTAATTCAATTTCTTCTTCAGGATTCAATTTCCCTGTTGCCACAGCTTTGGTATTAATCGAGGTGTAAAATGGCTCTTCAACTTCGTATTCTTCAATAGTTTTTGAATTGGCATCCTTAAAATACTTCAACACTACCAGTAATAGGATTAAAACAACAATTCCTATAATAATTTTTACTGTTTTATTCATGTTTATTTTGATTGTTTATTCTTCTCTTAATGCTTCTATTGGTTTTACACTAGTTGCCTTAATGGCAGGAATGAGTCCTATCAACGTTCCAAAAACAACTGAAACAACTAATGCTATAAATAGTACAAGAATAGATACTGATGCATTAACCAAAACTGCTTCACTACCTTGTCCGTAAAAATGATTTAATGTAATTAAAATCCACCCACCAGAAATCACTCCAAACATTCCCGCAACCATTGTTAAAAATACCGCTTCGACAACTATTTGTCTTTGAATTTCAAAAGGTGTGGCCCCCAATGCACGGCGAACGCCTATTTCTTTAGTACGTTCTTTTACGGTAATTAACAAGATATTTCCAATGGCAAAGACACCTGCTATTAATGTCGCAATACCTACAAACCAGGTTAAAAACTGCATTCCGGTTAAAAACTTATACCTTTTTGCAAACTCCTTTCCAATATTAATAGCCCCAAAAGCCTGATTATCCTCTGGATGTACTTGATTCAGATTTTTTAACAGCAACTTGGTATCCATTTCTATTTGTTCTATATCGTATTCCGGCTTACCTGTAATCATTAAAAAAGAAACTTTATCTGCCTGATTATAGACTTGCTGAAATGTAGAAAAGGGAATATATACATCTTCACTTGGGCCGAAATTATCAATAACTCCCTTTTTGTATACACCAACAACCAGATAATTAATTTCTCCAATTTGGATATATTCGCCTATGGCCTTTTCGTCTTTTTTGAACAGCTGCTTATAAGTATCCTCAGAAATAACCGTTACTTTTTTATGGTTATCAATATCATTCTGATTTATAAATCGCCCACTGATTAGATTTCTTTTTTTGATTTTGTCTAAAACAGGATAATCTCCAAGAACATTTAAATCTGCTGAGAGAAAATCTCTAACCACAAGTGCTTGATTCATATTTCTGGGTACCGTAAACTCAATACCTTTTATATTTTCATCTAATTTTTCAATATCCGACAACCTTAACCGAACCCTTTTTCCTTTTTGAAATCCGTTAAAAGGAATACTAGTTTGACCTCCAAAAACAATAACACTATTCGTTGAAAAATCTCCAAACAAACGATTAAACGTATTCTCCAAGCCACGAGCAGCGCCTAGCAAACTAACCAGTAACAATATTCCCCACCAGACACCAACCATAGTAAGGATGGTTCTCAACTTGTTTTTACTTAAACTGTCGAAAACTTCCTGCCAAGTATCTTTATCGAATAAAAATCTAAACATACTAATCGTTTCTTAAAGCTACTATTGGTTTTATCTCTGACGCCTTCTTAGCAGGAAAATATCCGGCAATGGCTCCAGAAATTATTAAAATTATTGTTGCACTTATCACGAGACTGGTACTTACATATGGATTAATAATAGAATATTGCACCAAACTTGGTCCTATAATTTTTAAAACCCAAACACCAATAAGTAGCCCAACGTATCCGGCAATAGTCGTTACAACTATAGACTCTATTAAAATTATCGAAACAATAGATTTTGGTGACGCTCCTAAAGCCTTTCGTATTCCAATCTCTTTCGTGCGCTCTTTAACTATAAAAATCATGATATTACTAATCCCAACAATTCCAGCTATTAAAGTTCCCAAACCAATAATTAGAATAATACTGGTTAATGCCATACTAAACATACTCACCTTTTGAGCTTCTGAAGCTAGATTATGAACCCTAATAGCACGCTGATCTGTAGCATCTACTGAAAATCTATCTTTTAACTTTATCATTAAAAGATTACTGAATGCCAAAGCCTGATCATAATTTAACTCGGGATTATAAGTTAAATATATTTGATCGATATAATCGTTATTACCATACAAACGCTGAACGGTAGATATTGGCGTATAGATAAGTCGTTCTTCGTCATCTCCACCATCGTCTGTATAAACACCTACAACTTTATATGGAATACCACTTAAATTAATATATTTTCCTAAAGCTTTTGTTTCTTTAAAAAGATCTTCTTCTACAAGGCGTCCAATAACAACAACCTTGCTCGTATTTTGTATATCGTTTTGATTGATATAACGTCCCTCTTTAATTTCTGTTTTTTCTAAAAACTGAAAGTCCGGATGAACAGCCGACAGACTATAACTTTTTTTCTCACTTCTGAAAGATGCATTGACACTTCTGTTAATCCGACCGGTAATAAATTCTATATCGCTATCAAATTCATTTTTTATATAATCGAAATCTTCATTTTTAAACCGAATACGTCTGCCAGCCTGAAGTCCTTTACTCGCAGTAACTGTTTTCCCAGAATTTATAAAAACCCGATTTAAAGCCTCGTCTCCGAAAGCTTGTTTAAAGGTATTTTTTAAACCATTGGCGATTCCAAAAAGAATGACAAATAACAAAATAGCAAATGAAACGGTAAAACCAGACATAACACTTCTGGTTCTATTTTTATTAATACTTTGAAATATTTCTCGCCAAAGATCTAAATCAAACATACTGTTCGGCTCTTACTTGATCAACTTTAGTATCTTCCATAATAACACCATCACGTAAACGAATAATACGTTTACACATATTGGCGATATCTTCTTCATGAGTTACCATTAATATGGTCTTACCTTCATCATTTAACTGCTGAATAAAAGCCATAATTTCATAGGATGTTTTGGTATCCAGTGCACCGGTGGGCTCATCGGCAAGAAGTAATTTTGGGTTGGCTGCCAAGGCTCGAGCAATCGCAACACGCTGCTTCTGTCCTCCGGAAAGTTCCTTTGGTAAATGATGAGACCATTCTGCCAAGCCAACTTTTTCTAAATGAAACATAGCTAATTCTAAACGTTCCTTACGTTTCATTCCTTGATAGTATAAAGGTAAGGCAACATTTTCAAGTGCAGTCTTATAATTGATAAGGTTAAACGACTGAAAAATAAAACCAAGAAACTTATTGCGATAAACGGCAGATTTCTTTTCGGTAAGATCTTTTATGGCCAAACCATCCAAAATATAGTCCCCAGAATCGGCTTCATCGAGCATTCCAATAATGTTCAGTAATGTGGACTTACCAGAACCCGAAGAGCCCATGATGGCAACCATCTCACCTTCTTTAACAGATAAATCAATACCCTTTAATACGTGTAAACTGGAATCCCCTATTGGATAGGATTTGTGCAATTCATGAATTTGTAACATATACTAAGAAAGTTTGTTTACTTGGAGTCGTTTTGAAGTTAGACTCACTAAGCAAGAATATGTTACAAAATAGTTTAAATAATTTACACTTTATTTTTTTGAGGTGTTAAATTTCTTATAAATAAGATAGCCAATGCCACCTACTAATATATACGGAAGCGCCATTAAATAGACAATACCATCGTTAATTCCCTGTGCTGCCGACTGTCCTTCTTCACTTTCTAAAACCGCACGACACATGGCACACTGGGCATTTGTTTCAAAAAAAGAAACTAATGCCAGGACACTAAACAGTATTTTATATTTTACAGAATTATGCATAATACGGAGAAATCATTATGTACACAACAACACCTGTAATAGCGACATAAAGCCATAATGGAAATGTAATTTTCGCAATTTTCTTGTGTCTTTCAATATTATTGGTAATACCTCGAACGTATGTTATAAGCACAAAAGGTATTACGATAATAGACATTAAAATATGCGTAATTAAAATAAAATAATACATATACTTTAATATACCTTCCCCTCCAAACTTTGTAGAATCACTTGTCATGTGGTATGCCACATACATAACTAAAAACAGTAACGACAACAAGATAGCAAATTTCATAAGTTGCTCGTGCAACTTAATCTTTCCATTTTGTACAGCAATAAAAGCCATTACCAAAACTAAAGCTGTAATCGCATTTATTACGGCATAGATTGGCGGTAAAAAAACAGGTAAAGTCGCATCTATTTTAACACCAAATAAAATCGCTACGACAACCGGAATAACAACCGATAAAACAACGATTAACTTATTATACTTCTTGTCGTCTATAATTTGCTCTGATTTATTCATCAAGTAATTTTTTAATATCTTCTTTTAATGCTGTAATTTCCTGAGGAACGCCATCTTCATCTACTTGCTCTTCTTCCGAAGCGATTCCTCTGTAATATATAATTGGATTTCCGTAATCGTCTTTTCGTGAACGAATGAATCCGTTTTTGTCGATTAATGCAAAGTTACCAGAATGTTCGAAACCTCCAGCAGCGTTTTCATCTTCGGCTGAATACAAATTAAATCCTTCGTTTGATAATTTATAAATATCATCACGATCGCCTGTCATTAAATGCCAGTTTGGGTTGGTAACACCATACTGAGTTGCATATTCCTTTAGCACTTCAACTGAATCGTAAGCTGGATTTATAGTGAACGATGCTACCCCAAAATTTTCAAAATCTTTAAACGTATTCTGAACCTGAACCAAATTTTTACTCATTCTTGGACAAATGGTTGGACACGTTGTAAAAAAGAATTCTACCACATATACTTTACCTAAGTAATCTTCATTGGTAATGGTTTTCCCATTTTGGTCGGTAAATGAAAAACTCGGCACTTTTTTAGCCACTCCATCAACTTCAATAAAAGCCAAATCGGATGTAATGTCTCTTTTTTCATTTGCAAAATCGCTGCGGCTTTCATCTCGAACGACGTCGCCATTTTGAATGCGCTCAATAATTTTAGGAATGAACAAAATACCAAACAACAGAATGATAAATGCAATGCCTATGTATGAATAATTATTCTTCTTCATTACTATTTTTTAAATCGTTTTCTCTTCGGCTTGTCGAATCGAATTCTCCTTTACGTTTTTGTCTGTATTCGGTAAACAAGATACGTAAATCGTCACTCATTTTATTTTTAATTTCGGCAACTTCTATAGTGTTATAGGCATATAAGCCATAAACCGGATTGTTTTTTTCCTTTTCACGGTCTTCTCTATCATCGAAGCGCCCACGTTGATAAAGGTCTTTGTCAACTATAAATATTTTGTTGGTTTCTAAACGAGAACCTAAAGCTTCTTCAGTTTTAAGACTTGAATATACTCTTTGAATTTGTTCAGGAGACCCGTAAACAAAATGCCAGAATTTCAAATCCTCATAAGTAAAAACTTCCTCCTTTAATTTTTCAACAGATTGTTCGGTTCCGTTTGGTACAACCAACACAATCTGAAACTTTTTAAAGCCTTTAAATTTATCGTAAACCAGTTCTTTTAGATTTGAAACTTCAACCGCATTATCCATTGGGTTTATTCCTAAAAATCCCAATACTGTAATATGATTTTTTAAAAGAATACTTTCTTCGTCTTCTGAAGTAAATCCTTCGATATCCAATACCGATTCATTAACAATATCCAGCGGAGTATAATTATGTGTTGCCGGATATAAAAACAATAGGAACGTTACAGGCAGAAAGAACAAAACTGCTAAAACGACGTATCTACTTATTTTCTTATAATTCATTAAATACCTGTTGTGTATTGCGCTGCAAAAATAAAAAAAGGCGGTTTAATAACCGCCTTTATATTTCTATTTAACTAAATTATAATAGTTAAAAATCTGATTTTATATATCCTTTATCGTAAACGTTAAATACATACCCACCTTCTTGTAATAGGATGAAGGTTAGATAAAGAATTAAGAAAATAGTTGTCCAAACAACGGCACGTCTTAAGCCTTTAGTTTCGTCACGCATGTGCATGAAATCCCATGTGATGTAATATGCTTTTACGATAGTTAAAATGATAAATATCCAGTTAAGTAATTTCATACCTAACACTTTTATCATTAACGATTCTGGTTTGTAAATACCTAAAATAACTTCAACTGCAGTTACAAGAGATAAGAATACTAATACACCCCAGATTTTTTGTGTATTCGATTTAAATTTAACTAAACCTCTTAATATTTCTAATTTATGATCTTGTGCCATTTTAACGCTATTTTTAATATTAAACTAGGTAGAAGAATGTAAATACAAATACCCAAACTAAATCGACAAAGTGCCAGTATAATCCAACTTTCTCAACCATTTCGTAGCTCTTACGTTTTTCGTAAGTTCCTAAAACAACATTAAAGAAAATAATGATGTTTAAAACAACTCCAGAGAATACGTGGAATCCGTGGAAACCAGTAATAAAGAAAAAGAAGTCTGCAAATAATGGCGAACCATATTCGTTGTGTTGTAAGTTAGCACCCTCAACAACTAATTTACCATTAGCTTTTAACTGGTATAGAGATTCAGCTCTTGTTAAAACTGTTTTATGGCCGTGCTCGGTTAATTCCTGTGTTCTGATTAAAAGGTTATCGTTAGCCTCAAAACTGTGAATTACATCTTCTACAGTGTAAGTTGGCAAAGAACCTTCACCTACGAACCATAATCCATTTTTACGTTCTTGTTGAACACGCTCATGCTCACCAGCAACAACAAAATCTTTTAATGCCACACGGTGACCTTCAGTATCTACGAACTGTAAAATATTACCACCTTTAGTTTCTACTGCTCCGAAATCTCCTTTAATAAATGTAGCCCACTCCCATGCTTGAGATCCTACGAAGATTAAACCACCAATAATGGTTAAGAACATGTATAAAGTAACTTTCGCTTTATTTAAATGGTGTCCTGCATCTACAGCTAATACCATAGTTACAGACGACATAATAAGAACGAACGTCATGAATGCCACATAAATCATTGGCAACTCTTGCCCGTGTAAAAACGGTACGTGAGTAAATACTTCATCGGCTATTGGCCACGCATCGATAAATTTAAATCTTGAAAACCCATAGGCCGCTAAAAAACCTGAAAATGTTAAAGCATCCGAAACGATGAAAAACCACATCATCATCTTACCGTAACTTGCCTTAAGTGGCTCATTACCACCACCCCAAGTTTTACCTTCTGTCTCAGTAGTTACAACTGTAGTACTCATATAAGTTGGTTATTATTTTAAAATTTGGACAAAAATAAGTATTTTATTCATGTAATGAAACATCAAACTTAATTTTTAAGGGCTTAAATGCCGATGTTTACCGATGTTTACAAAGATTTTATAAAAATGTGAATTATTTTATCTTACGAAATATAAAAACAGAAATAGATACACCCACAGTATATCAACAAAATGCCAAAATGTTGCAGCTAGCTCAAAGCCAAGCATATTGCTTGATGGATACTTCTGTTTAAAATGATTATAAATTACAACTAACAAACAAACTAACCCCGCTACAACGTGTAATATATGCATTACCGCAATAACATACACATAAGACATTGTTACATTACTGGTTGGCCCTGTAAAGTTGTAGCCTAAATCTATGATTTGCTGAAACCCAACAAACTGATTGTAAATAAAAACAACACCCAATACTAAAGTAACAACAAGCCAAAGCATGGCTCCGTTTCTATTATCTTTCTTCAAGGCTTGCTTTGCTAATAAAATACTGATGCTACTTAATACAATAACAACTGTACTGATAATAAAAGCATTTGGTAATTGGAAGTCTTTTAACCAGTCTGGTCTAGAACTACTCACAATAAAAGCACTTGTCCATCCTGCAAACGACATCACTAATGAAATGATACCAAACCAAAGCATCATTTTTTTTGCTCTTCCGGTTTTCTCTTCTGTTGTACCTTGTGTTAAATCCATGGTTTATCTAATAAATTTATCTATGACGTATACAATTTGTATTAACGATATATACGATACGCTAACAAGCATTAATTGGCGCGCGGCCTTTTCAGTCATTACATTAAATAATCTAAAGGCGTAATACAGCATCCATAATCCTAATAAGAACACAATCACAGCCGACACGATACTTAATTGTAATTTTCCTGTAAAACCAAATACTGGAATAATAGATACCAAAATAGTCCAGATGGTATACATAATAACCTGCACAGCGGTACCTTTATCCTGTTTTCCTGTTGGCAACATAAAGAATCCTCCCTTTTTGTAATCTTCATACAAAAACCAGCCTATCGCCCAGAAATGTGGGAATTGCCAGAAAAACTGAAGGGCAAATAAGGTACCTGGTTCAATACCAAAATCGCTGGTTGCAGCTACCCATCCTAACATAAACGGTATAGCTCCTGGAATGGCCCCAACAAATACTGCTAATGGTGTCTTAGTTTTTAATGGTGTATACACACAAGTGTATAAAAAGATCGATATCGCACCAAACATTGCCGTTTGCTTATTAATAGCGTACAAAATAATAATACCCGCCAATGTAAATACACACGCTATAATAAATGCTGTGGTTACCGACATACGCCCCGAAGGAATTGGTCTGTTTTTGGTACGGTTCATTAAGGCATCTAAATCCTTTTCTATAATTTGGTTAAATGCATTCGATGCACCAACCATAAAATACCCACCTAAAGCCAGTAATAAAAGTGTCTTATAGTTTACTGTATCTACCCCAAGCAAATAACCGGCAAGTGACGAAAACACGACACTTAATGCCAAACGCATTTTAGTAATTTCTTTAAAATCTGAAATAACCGAAGGGGCTGTTAATGAAGTTTTTGAGTTACCCAATGTTCTTTTTACTTAATCGCTTTCATTTTGCGAGTGCAAAGATACTTTTTAAAACCAATCTGACCAATGCTTTTTACAGGTATTTAAAAAAGTTAACTGACTTTAAAGAACTTACTCTAAAAATCGAAATACCAATTAAATAAATCGGTACGGATTCCGAAATTCATCCAAACGGTGTTTGACTTAAATGTTGATGTTGTTTCGGCTTCCGGATTAAAATCTCTAAAAGTTACATCTGCAAAAATTTTCAGATTTGATGCCGGATTTATTAAATATCCCGCCTGAAGGTTTCCATTAAACACATTAGTTTTATTTCCTTGACCAACTTCAACACCTTTATCGAATGGACGATCGTCATAATCGCGATACACATCACCTCCATAACTGTAATTGTCTGTTCCATCATTAAAATCTAATCCGCGTGTACCAAAAATCAACTTAGCATTAGCAAACCATCGGTTATAATGATAACGACCTATCAAAATAAATTCACTAAAATTGGCTCCCCATAAATGCGCCATAGACTGGTTGTTATGTCCGTAATTCGTGGCAATTGTATTATGAGAATAGGTATAAGGACGAATACGATTGTATTCTGCCTGAACCAATAGATTATCAACTTTAAAGGCATTGTAATATTTAACACCTAACTGATAACCATATTTATTGGTCCAACTTCGTTCGCCAGCTTTTACATCGCTGAGTTTGAATTCATCTAATACAAACTGACTATAAACATTAATGTTGTCGTTCACCTTATATTTTCCAGAGGCTCCCAAAATGGCATTTCCAGCATCCTGTCCGGTTTCGAACTCGATGGCTCTGTAAAAAATAATCGGGTTTAGGTAATTAATATCAAATCCACGGTTATTAGCATCGGTCCACATTACTGATTCGAAAAAACCAAGATTTAAACGTTTCGATACATTCCAGCTTAAATAATGATTCGCCATGTACTTGGTTAAAAAGGCACCGTCTTCGGTAACTTCCGGACGCACATCGCGCAACCACATCCAGGTGTTAGTGTATTTAATTTTCCAGAACTGCGTATTTAATTTTAAAAACGGGTGCGGACTTGCCACATCGCTTAATAATAAGGAACGATACCCATCCCCTATAAAGTTATTACCATGCCCAAACTGAATGTTTAAAAAATCCACAGGCGCATAAGACAAATAAGCTTCGGCAACCGGATAATCATACGAATCTGTTTTGAATCGTTTTGCTATTCCACGTCCGGGAATAATAGCCGGATCAGGCCCGAAAGCTTTTAAGCTTTCTGCATAGTCGTTAAAATATTGAGCAAAACGCCCCTGACTTTCATAAACGGTCGTAAAGAAGTTAAACTTCTTCCCTAATCCTCCTTGCACTCTTAAACCGCGAGTATTATTATAGGTAGAACTGAAATCGGCATCGGTATCTTTACCAACTTCCAAATCGAATATCGGGTCGATGGTAAACCAATAGTCTTTACCTTGCAATTGCACTAAATGCTCATTCCATAACTTTCTACCAAACCAGGTCTCTCTCTTCTGCAGAAGCATTTCTGTTTTTGCATCAAAATCGTAATACTTCGCGACATCCTGATAAACAAAAGGCTTCGATGCGGTATGACTGTTGGTTCCCACTAAGTTGATTTGCCTATCGAATTTGGCATAATCGGCATGCGTAAACGGAATGTTTAACTGACTTGAATAGGCCTTATTTTCAAAAGCAACTAAAGTAGCATTAACACTATCAAACTCTGTTTTTGCTTTTTCTTCTATCGCTGTAATGGTTTTCATTTTTGATTCCTGATTTTGAATATCAGATTGATTAACCAGAGGAATCTTCACCTTTATAGAATATTGTTTAAAAGTCTTTCTGCCGTTATAAGTTGCAGGTGCCACCTTTGGAAATTCTGAAAATACACGTTTTGTTTCCATTTTCAGTTCTTCATACATGGCATCAACATAAATAACTTTAAAGCTACCAAGCGTATCTACCTCAAAAAGCACCACAATATCTCCTTTATACTTATCGTCATTAACTTTTTGCGGTACATTAAAAGTGTTATAAATATTATTATAAACATTACTATCGAAACACTTTTGTAATTCACTAACCACTACCGAATCACAATTTGAAAATACCGGTGGTTTCTCGTAATACAATTC
Organism: Aestuariibaculum lutulentum; assembly: GCF_032926325.1. Taxonomy (NCBI): domain Bacteria; kingdom Pseudomonadati; phylum Bacteroidota; class Flavobacteriia; order Flavobacteriales; family Flavobacteriaceae; genus Aestuariibaculum; species Aestuariibaculum lutulentum. The sequence continues at coordinate 1,796,990 of NZ_CP136709.1, read as the reverse complement.
ATTTTGTGCATATACACTATATTGAAGACATACAAAAAGTAGGATGATGAATTGCTTCATGAATACCAGATTATAGTTGATAGAGTTGAATTTGGCAGAAAGATACTATATTTTTAATAATGCATTCGTTAAAAAAAGCCGATATCGAAAAACGACATCGGCTTTAAATTTTACTGGTTGGATAAAATTAATCCTGAACTTCGAAAATTATTGGTAAATCGTAAATAACATCTACATTTTTATCGCGTTGTTTCCCAGGTGTCATTACAGGGATAAAATCAATAACGCGTTCGGCCTCATTTTTTAATTCCGGATGTGGCGCTCTAATTTGTAAATCTTTTACCTCTCCTTTTTTATCTATAGTGAAGCGCGTTCTAATAACCTGTTTACCCGACAAACCATATTCACCACCTAAACCTGTATTAAATTTACGCTGAATTAGCTTTGTGATTTTATCTGACATGCATTTTTTACGCCCTGCATTATCCTTTTCCTTTTCACAACCAGGATAAATAGGCACTTGTTCTACTCTAATAAAACTAACCGCTGGCTCGACAGTTGGAGCATCAACAAGTTTTATCTTATCTGGATCTAAATCACTATTAGATAAAGAGGGTTCATCTTGTGCTTTAAAATTGTCTGTGGGTTCAATATCCGAATCGTTTTCTATCACTTCGGGTGGTAAATCCGTATCAGGTAATTCTGGTTGTGGTGGTTCTGGAATATCAACTTTTTCCTGATACACTTCGTAGTTTTCAACGTCGATTTCATCAGGTGTTACATCAATTGGAAGCGCACAAATTTCTTGCGAAAGTTCTGATTTAAATTTCATTTCTAATAGTCCGTAGGCGGATAGCAAACAAACTATTAATCCGATTTGAAAATAGAGGGTCGTGTTTTTTTGTAAATTAGCCTCATGCTTTTGTGATTTTTTCACGATTTGCTCATTTTGCCGAATGAGATCGTGAGTTTTCTTTTGATTACTCATAAATATTAAAAGTTAAATGTTAATATTATGATAAAGTCACAATAAGCATACCAAAAAAGAAAACCCGTTACAAAAATTGTAACGGGTTTTTAATATTATAAACGTTTGTTATTAAACGAGGTACCTTAGTCTTGTACTTGAAAAACGATAGGTAAAGAATATGGTACAGTTACCGCTTTTCCACGTTGTTTACCTGGTTCCATTTGAGGAAGCATTCCAATTACACGAGCTGCTTCTTTTTCTAAACCTGGGTGTGGTGCTCTGGCACGAATACCTGTTACCTTACCTGACTTGTCAATTTTAAAGATTACGTTAATACGTTGTCTTCCTGATAATCCTAAATCACTTGCTAAATCGGTATTAAACTTTTTACCAACAAACTGTGTGATTTTTTCAGACATACAATCTTTTTTCTCTTGATTGGTTTTCTTTTTCTCACAACCAGGGAAAACAGGTACGTTCTCGATTACTGCGAAAGGAACCTCAATATCTTCTTCTACTGCTGCTGCAACTTCTACGTCTGCTACCTCAACAATTTCTGTTTCCTGAGATACCTCTGTAGATTCGATAACGGTTTCTTCAACTTCAACCTCATCCTCTACAACTTCAATAACTTCTGGAGCTGCTGGCGGTGGTGGTGGTGGTGGTGGCGTAGCCATTTGGTTTGTTAGAGGAATTTCTTCTTCTATCTCTTGTTCCATCGCTACCATACCGATTTCAACTTCTTTATCGTCGTAAGTTTTATAGTTAATAGCCATGTTTGTTAAAAATAACAACAATGCTAAACCAATTGCAAAGTAAAGTGAACTGTTACGTCCAACATTAGCTTTAGGATTCTTTTTAGGTTCCATAATTTAATTTCGTTTTTTCAGGATTGCTAAAATAACCATTTATTTGTCAAAAAAGCAAGTCTTTATAATTTTTTAATCTGTGTTCTGTTGTATACCAACACTACTACTACAGCCAACAAAACCCCTACTGAGTTTGCAATAACATCCTCAAAATCAGGTTTTCGCGTTACTGTTACCATCCCTTGTAATACCTCAATAATTATACCAAAAATTGTTGAAAATAATGCGGAATAAATTAAAGCTTTTACGCTGGGCATCTTAAACTTAAACAAAAACGTACTGTACCACAGTAAAGCTAATATTAAATAGGTCAAACTATGAAATACTTTATCTGCATTTGAAATCCCAACATCAGGCATTTCTTTTAGCTTCATTAAGCAAACGAACGTTAATGCTAAAGTGTAAAGAACACTTATTAAAAACAGATTTTTTTTAAGCACCAATTAGGGCTTTATAATCGTCTGCAGACATTAAACCTTCTACTTGAGAAAGGTCTGAACATTTTACTTTAATCATCCAACCGTCTCCGTATGGGTCACTGTTTACTGTTTCAGGAGCATCTTCTAAACCTTCGTTAAACTCGATAATTTCACCTGATACTGGTAAAAATAAATCTGATACGGTTTTAACAGCTTCTACAGTTCCAAAAATTTCTTCAGCTTCTAAAGTTTCATCAACAGTTTCAACCTCAACATAAACAATATCACCTAACTCGCTTTGTGCGAAATCTGTAATACCAATTGTTGCTACATCACCGTCTATACTTACCCACTCGTGGTCTTTAGTATATTTTAATTCTGCTGGAATATTCATTTTTATTATATATAAGTTTTAGTTTCGGCAAATGTATTTATTCAAAACCTAAATTCAAACACTTATTGTGTTAATTCCCAAAATTATATCGAAGGGTAAAACCTGATCGAATTGTTGTTTGCGGGAAGGCTGTACTAATCGCATAATCTGAAAACGCATAATCGAAATAGAAAATACCGGTTAGGTTTTTACTGAAAGCATAATCGGCCGAATATTTAAGTCCCCAGATGGTTTGACCAGATGTTACCTGATTGTTTTCCAAATCGAGATATCTAATAATGGTTTTATTATCTCTTACCGAAATATCGGCTTTCATATTCAGATCACTTATAATGCGCTTACTTGGACCAGCCAGATTAGAATTTATTCTTAAGTCTTTAATTCGATACCCTAGCCCAATCACATATTCTTTACCCTGAACTTCGGTCATTAAATTATTATCGAAACTTAAAGATAGTAGTCTGTCGCGTTTAATTTCAGCTAAGATTTTAACTGAGTTTTTCATTTCGAAATCAATACGCACTAACGGACTAAACATCTCGGTTAAGTTAATGTTACTGTATAAGGTTTCGTTCTTATAATTCCCTGACTGATTTTTAACATCAGCCGGCTGGCTATCGTATGCTACACTAAAATCAGGTTTTACATAATCTAAATTCGATTGGAATTGATTAATTGTATAAGTTGAACGGTACCCATGCGTTAAAGAGAAACGTTTAAAATTCTTTTTAAACCAGGTAAACTTCATGAATCCGGTATACTTTAAATCCCAGTTAGGAATTGGCATATCTCTAAACGCAGATGTTTTCACTTTCCCTGCATCCTGACCTGAATAAGCGGCTAAAAATGCTGGTAATAATACCGCCTGACTATTTTTTCCAAATCCTTTAGGGAATCCGTCTGTATCTACATCTGTAATATCAACACCTTTGTCCTGAGCTAAACGTCTTGCAATGGTTAAACGGTTTGCTCTGAAATCGTTGAACGCTGCACTTGAGTTTTCATCACTTGAACTAAACGCTGTCTTAATTAATACAGTAGAAATATTAAAGTTACCAAAATTGTTAGGTGTTAACGATTCGTATTCATACTCGCCTCCAATATTATTTACTCGGTAATTCTCTGTATAATTATCGTAGTAGGCACGGTTACCAACCAAGTCTATCTTTAAATCTCTTAAAGGCTCTAAACTTGCCGAGATATCTAACTGTTTTGTATTGGTTGTTGAATACTGCTGATTAAACTCTGGAAAAACGGTCAACCATCCTTTTCTGGCCGCCATATATCGCACATCGCTTTGACTACCAAACGTGAAACCAACAGTTGGTTTTAAGGTTCCAATAAAACCAGGTGTTTGTAAATACCCCGGTAAGAACGTACCGTTATTCTCTGAATAGTTTATCTGAATACGTTTAACAGCTGTTAAAAGATCAATACCTGTATTTAATGCTTTTGTTCCTGCCTGACTGTTTTTCTTTGGTTGATTTTGTTGCGTACCAGGAGGATTGTTTCTATTGGTATTAGAGTTACTTGTACGAGCTATTGGCTTTTTAACCAAACCTAATTCTCTATACAATCTATTCATGTCGAAACTTGAATTGATGTTATGCGTATTGGCATTTTGTACCGTATTACCTAAATCGTAAGTCACGCCATCAACTTCTAACTCTCCATACAAATCAGATCCTTTTTGCCATTGAAAGTTTGCATTATACTGATAAGTGGCACTAATAAAACTTAAGGCCGGAATTTTATTAATCGGTACCTCGTAGGTTACACCCAAGTTTTGCATTTGACGGTTAGGATCTCCAAAATCGAAGAAACCATCCCAAACATCTAAACTCGGATCCTGTAACTGCTCTCCGGCTATGGTATTCTTAAAATAGTTACGTACAATATTGTTATTGGCAGCGGTGAAATTGAAACTCAACGCATCCGTTAAATTATAATTTATGGTATACTGAAAATCGAACATATAGTTTCTTCTAAACAGTTCTTCCACGCCAATATTTCCAGCGCCTAATTCAACCTCTCTGTATTTCTGACGGTTAAACTGTCTGTTAATATCTGTATTTACCGTAAAGCTTGATGGCAATAAATTAAGATTGAAATCTTTTAATAATTTCCAGTATTTCCCAGTAAATAACGAATCATTCTTTTTAAATGGTTCGATACGGAATGGTTCAAAATTATAAGCATAATTCGCTCCGGCACGTACCGTTTTATTAACCGAATTTTCAATCTCAAAATCTCTGTGCTCAACCTTATTATACGAGTAGTTCAAGGTCAGGTTTTCTACATCGTAAAAATGTGGTTTCTCTTCTTCGTTGGTTTTTATCTTACGAACACCAATAAAGTTGATACTTTGACGCTTAGTATAATCTTCCGATTGTTCTTTAATACGATCTCTATCTGCACTTGTTTCAGCTGCATCCAATCTCGATTCTAAAGTTAAATCTTCATAATACTGATCATATTTTGGAGTGATTAACTCTTCACTTTGTGCATAGTTAAATGGCACCTGAATACCCCACTGTTTTGGTAATAACTGCCCTACGTTAATATTCGTAACCACATCGTATTGCTTCACATCTTCCAGACTACGCTGACTAGGTCCTTGCTCGATGCCACCAAAACCAGACGTACTTTGTCTACCTGTAGCACTAATATTCATGAAATCGGCAAGGTTGGTGTCCATACTAACAATAGCTGCCCAACCACCTTCGTTATCCATATCAGATAAACGCAACTCATTGAACCAAACCTCAGCACAAACATCGTTACTACTTGTAGCGTTTTTAACCCCAACCATAAGAGTTCTGATATCTCCAAAGTTTGGATTTCCTTTTACTCCAACACGATGTTGTCCGGAAACATACCCTGAATACGGATCGGCAACAGCGCTAATTTCTCCATTAATAACATCGTAAAACGTTGGATCTTCATTGCTCAATGTCATATCGGCAATACCCTGAGCTTTTATTCTTCCTAAAATTTCGATAGGTAAGTTAATCTCATTGGCTTCTGGCCAGATACCTTCTCGTGATGAAGACGTAGACACCTGTAAAGGAATTTCAATCTGGTAGAAGTTTTCGGTAAGGTCGTTACCCATTCTAATGAAACCAACAATATCATTATCAGTTAAATTCCCAACACCATCTTCGCCGTCTTCAGCATGAATAAACATTCTAAGACGTTTAAACTGACGCATGTCTATACTTATATTTTTATAAACCGCTTTAGAATCTTCAGCTTCAAGATTACAAACTTTAACAACTAACGATTGCTCATTTTGATCGATAACCGTGTTATTATTGAATAATTGTTCTGGCTCGATACCTGGCGGACGTTGGTAGCTACCTTCGTTTTCAATGGTTCCAATTACACCCACTGAAAAATCGGTTTGTGAATCTTCAGGTGTTGGGTCGTTCTTATCTAAAGCCTGAGTATAACGACGCCATTCGCTACGCACCAATTCTAACGAACCGAAACGGAATACCGTTGGCTGAACGAAATCTTTTAAATACACACGGGTGAAACGAATAGAACGGAAATCGGTAATACCCCCATAACGTTTGTATTCTGAAACATTAGTATCGTCAAACTTTTCTAAAGGCACGTTAATTGGTATTCTGAACTGATACCATCGTACATTTTTGCTATCGCCATTTGGCAATGATCTTGGTCGTTCTTTAAAATCTCTTAAAAACTCCTTAAGCGGATTTGAACTCGGAAGATTATCAAAATCGGCTTTCGATTCCGGTAAGTTTTGTCTGGTAATTTCAAGAGCATACTCAAAATAACTATCGATAGTATTCATCGTGTTATCTCGATTCACATCCTCGACATCTGGTTGGGTATTAGCCCCGCGGTCGGTATTTGAGAATGTATCAGGCGTATTTCCTTCTACTCCGTTGTACTTTTTATAACGTTCAAAAATACCTCCTTCGGCATTTAAGAAATAGGTGTAGTTATCGTTTGAAGGGTCATCGCCAAAGTTAGATCCAAAAATAGCAAGCTCTTCCGCATCATCATAACCATCATATCCCACATCCTGATTATCTCTTTCCTGACCTGTAGTGTCAAAAGTATAAATTAAAGACTGGTTTAAAGGCGCCACAGTTCCCCACTCAGTTGGATTAAGTAAACTTACATCACCATCCTTTGGAAGACCATTCTCATATAACTTTTTACCATCTTTTATGATATCCTCTGAAATGTTTCCTAAGTTGAATACCAGTGTTCCTCCTGGATTCGCTGTATTTTCCTGAAACGGATCCTGCAACCAGAACTCGATATATTCCACATTTTGTTGTTCAAAATCGGTTGACGTTAACTGACGTGTAATCCCTGCCCAGGAATCCTGCGGATTATTAATTACATTATTAGTCGTCGTTGGATCAAAGTTATATGGTCCACGCTCGGTTGGATAGTATGCTAAATCTAATGTATTTAAAACCGAATTTTGTCCTTGAACCAAATCTCTTTCTGGATACAACTCCTGAATAAACACGCGACTCGTGTATAAACTCGATAAATCGTTGTCTGATATACCATTTGGTCGCTGTGCGCTATAAAAAATAGGATCGATGTTATACCAGTTAAGCATCGCTCTCTGATAACCATTCTGAATCCCGTTTTGATCTTCGTTAGGGTTTGTGGCAACATTCAGTTCCAACGGTCTACTTGATAAAAACCACGATTGCTGCGATTTTAAATCGATACTGTTTTGTGTTCCTTCAAAGTCATCAATATACGATGTTGCTTCTCCATTTAGATTAGTTCCTTTTGGAGCTCCCGGAGCCAGATATGCAAACTCACCACGTAATGATAAATTCGACTCTACATCGGTATCAATATTAGGCAACTTATTTACCAATCGTGTAAAGAAAGGTACTTTGGTTGCGTAATTTCCGTTGAAACCAAAAATGGTATTATTTATAGGCTCTGAACCGTAATTGGCTTTTTGGGTAATCGGGCGTTCATTTAAATTTAAAAGTGTTCCGCCCAACACAAAGTTTTCATTGAATTTATGTTCAATGTTAATACCGGTAAAACGTTTGGTTTGTTGTCCGAACACCGCGTTGTTTTCTGTCGATACTTCAATAGGTGTATTCGATGCCTTTAAAGCTTCATCTAAAATTTGAACACGTCCCAACTGATAGTTTACCGTATAGTCGATACCTTCAACTAACACACGACCACCAGCGGTAACCTTTACAGAACCACGAGGCACATTAAATGACCCTATAGGAATACCATCGCTTCCGCTCGATTTATAACGTCCTTTTAATTTGAATTTATTCTTTTCAACCTGTTCTAATGCAGCTGTCTTGGTACTGTTATAAAGTACGTTGTAGACATACTTTTTCTGATCGTCGTTATAACTTGCTTCGTTTGTATAATCACCATCTCCTAAAACCTTAAATAAGTACTCCCCAAAAGGTTCGGCACTGGTGAATATAATTTTACCGTTTTGCGGAATAACAGTTATACCGGAAACGAAATCGAAGAATCCGTCACCATTGGTTTGCGGATCGTTATTATAATTGAGTTTGTCTAAATTAAATACGCGTAATAAAGGAATATTTTGTAATTGTGCTTCTTCAGGGGTACTCCCTGTTACAGGATTCCCGTAAATGTCTTTAGCAAAACTTCCACTAACCGGTTTAATGTAGTTTAACGGCGATGCTTCGTTGTAGAAAATATTTAATTTAAAATCTTCCTGACTTAAATTGTATGCGCCGGTATCGTAGACGTTTTTCATCATTAAGTCCCAGATTGGCTGCGTTACATTGGTAACACTACTTTTTAATAATTTTAATACCAGGTTCGTATTTACCACATTGGTAACCTGACCAGAACTGTTTGTCGTAACGTCGGTAGCATCAACTCCATCGTTTGCAAATTCCCCAACCTGATACACTTGTCCGCCAACAGTATACTGAAAAGCAACAGCAAGTACCTCGTCATTATTTAAACGTTGATTTAATGAAATATACCCCAACTGACTATTGTATGTATATTCCTGACCATTAACTAACTTTCTAGCATTTTCCAGTTTCGCATAGTCGAATCCTTCGTTTACTCCTGAAATATTAAAACCAGATTGAACTGTAGAAACATCACGAATACCTGAATTTAACTGTGAATTAGCGCCACCAATGTTGGTAGGATCGAAAGCATTATTTTCATTATCTGGAAAAGCTCCGGGCGTAGCAAACACATTAACTGTAGACGCCACTTTATCGGTTTCCCCTAAATCCTGAAGCGCAACAATATTTCTAACGTTATCAGTTTTATTACTTCGGTTGGTTACCCAAACTTCAAGTCTTGTAATTTGTAAGCCTCGGTTATTAATGAATGGGTAATTCTCTAATGCTCTATCGTAATTTTCTCTAAAGTACTGAGATAAGAAGAAGTGTCGGTTTTCGTCGTAATCACGAATGAATAATTCAAACTCTTCTAAGGTTCCTCCGCCTTGAGCAACGACTCTGTTAGCTTCAGATTTTTGTTCGGAAAATACCGCGGTAACGGTTGTTCTTCCAAATTGCAATTGTGTTTTAACACCAAATAAACTTTGAGCACCTGTAATTAAGGAACTGTTTAATGGCATATTAACGTTACCGACTTCTATTTTTTGAATGATATCGTCTTCTGTAGGCGTGTATTCTAATTTGATTAGATTCTGAAAATCGAAAGTCGATTGCGTATCGTAATTCGCATTAATCTGCAAACGTGTTCCCACTTTTCCTAATAAACTCAAACTGATACGCTGGTCGAAATCAAAAGTGAAATTACTTCTATTTCGCGGAGAAAATGTCGGGTTATCCTGCTTTGAAAAGAGCACACCTAAATCCATTTCCACAGACCCTTGCGGAACTACTTCAATATCTCCACTCCCAAAAATACTTTCAAAAAGTCCAGATTTAACATAGAATTCGGGAAGTAAGTTCTTTTGAGCTTCTTCTTCTCCTTCTTTTTTACCATCGAAAGCATCAATCTTTTGCTTGTAGTATTCTCTTAAGCTCTCCTTTGCCACCAAATCATAATACTCTTTTGGTGTTAAGATTACCGGATACTTTATATTATAATTACCTATCTTTTCGGTATAGATATAACGATTGGTAACAGGATCATAAGTGTATTTAGACTCGATACTTTCCGGATCGGCAGTCTTAATGGTTCCTAAGTTAAAACCTGTTTTTAATGAATCTGGCTCCTGAGCCCAAAGTACTACTGAAAATAATAATGCAAAAGCTAACAAAAAGCTTTTGTAGCGTTCATGCGTACGCCTGTAGTTTGATTTTTTAGAAATAAGGTTAGTTATGTTCAAAATCGAATTATAAATTTTTTAAAGCCTGCTTGATTATGTTTTCTACGGTTGCTTCTGGTTCTGCTTTTAAAATCTTGTCTACAACACGCTCTGCCTGCTTTCTCACATAACCAAGAACCTCTAAAGCAGATAACGCTTCATCTTTGTTGGTATTGTCTTTAGAGACAGAAACTTCGCCAATATCGTAAATTTTAAGAACTTTATCCTTTAAGTCGATGATAACACGCTGTGCTGTCTTCGCTCCAATACCTTTTATAGACTGAATTAAAGCCACATCTTCACCTGCAATCCCTTCAATAACCTGCTTGGAAGTCAAGGAGGATAACATGGTACGGGCAATACTTGCTCCAATACCGCTAACCGATATAAGCAACCTGAACACTTCACGTTCTATCAAAGAAGAAAACCCATACAAGGTATGGGCGTCTTCTTTAATTTGTAGGTGTGTATATAACTTTAAAAATTCTTTATCTGGAATTTCGGAATACGTATGTAGTGAAATGTTTAATAAATAGCCAACACCGTTACAATCTATAACAACATCGGTTAAGTTTTTCTCTACAAGTTTCCCTTGAATATGTGTAATCATTTATAGCAATAGGTTTCATCCCAAATGTAGTAAAATTATTTAGAATGGAATGACTATAAACTTTGCTTTTCCTTCTCCTGTTTTTCCTTTTGTTGTGCGTCAACGACCGCTATTGCTGTCATGTTTACAATTTCGTCTACACTAGCACCAAACTGAAGAATATGAACAGGTTTACGCATACCCATCATGATTGGTCCAATAGAATCTGCCTCGTTTAACTCCTTTAAAAGTTTATACGTAATGTTAGCCGAATCCAAGGTTGGGAAAATCAAGGTGTTTACCTTTCTGTCAACCAATTTAGAGAATGGGAATTTGTCTTTAAGCATATCTGCATTTAAAGCAAAATCTGTTTGTAATTCTCCATCTACAATCATATCCGGATAATAACGGTGTAAATACGCTACAGCATCACGAACTTTTGACGCTCTTGGATCTGATGAAGACCCAAAATTAGAATATGAAGTCATCGCCATTACCGGTGTTAATCCAAACATTTTAACCACCTGCGAAGTCATTTGCGCAATTTTGGTTAACGTTTTAGTATCCGGATCAATATTGATAGAGGTATCACTTAAGAATAATGGACCACGTTTGGTCATCATCATATTGGTAGTTGCCACACGTCTTACGCCATCAGCCATACCTATTAACTCTAACATTGGCTTCACAACTGTTGGATAACTTCTTGAATAACCTGTAATCAAAGCATCAGCATCACCTTCGTTAACCATCATAGCTGCAAAGTAATTACGCTCACGCATTAAACGTTGTGCCGAATAATAAGTGACACCACGACGTTTGCGTTGTTCCCAGTATACTTTAGCGTATCTATCCTTTCTTTCGTTTTCTTCTTCTGTTTTAGGATCGATGATTAAAATATCTTCAGCATCAAATTCAATTTCAGCCATCAATGCCTGAATTGCTTCTTTTCTTCCTAATAAAATTGGAATCGCAATGCCTTCTTCGTAAGCTATTTGTGCAGCTTTTAAAACCGGTAGCTGATCTGCCTCAGCAAACACCACACGTTTTGGATCTAACTTCGCTCTGTTCAATAACAAACGTACCATTTTGTTATCGGAACCTAAACGCTCGCGTAACTTATCCTGATATTCTTCCCAATCGGTGATAGGTTCTTTTGCCACACCACTTTCCATAGCAGCTTTAGCTACAGCTGGTGGTACTTCAACAATTAAACGCGGATCGAATGGTTTCGGAATGATATATTCTTTACCGAAAGTTAATTTAGTTTCTCCGTAAGCAATATTTACCTGCTCTGGCACCGGTTCTTTAGCTAAACGCGCTAGAGCCTCAACCGCAGCCATCTTCATTTCTTCATTAATTTTAGTTGCACGAACATCTAACGCACCTCTGAAAATAAATGGGAAACCAAGTACATTATTTACCTGATTAGGATGGTCACTACGTCCTGTAGCCATAATGACATCTTTACGTGTTTTTATTGCTAAATCGTATTTAATCTCCGGATCAGGATTTGCCATAGCAAATACGATAGGATCGTTTGCCATTGATAATAACATCTCTGGAGACAATACGTTCGCCATAGATAAACCAATAAAGACATCAGAATCTACCATCGCTTCTTCTAAAGTATCAATTTTTCTATGCGTCGCGAACTCAGCCTTTTCTGAAGATAAGTTTTCTCTATCGTCACGAATAACACCTTTACTATCCAGCATAACCATATTCTCACGTTTAGCACCAAAAGCCTGGTATAAACGAGAACATGAAATCGCTGCTGCACCGGCACCACTAATTACGATTTTTGCCTCTTCAATTTTTCTTCCTGTTAATTCTAAAGCATTAATTAAGGCTGCCGCCGAAATAATAGCTGTACCATGCTGGTCATCATGCATTACAGGAATATCAAGCTCTTCCTTTAATCGGCGTTCGATTTCAAACGCACCCGGAGCTTTAATATCTTCAAGATTGATTCCTCCAAAAGTTGGAGCAATATTTTTTACAGTTTCAATAAACTTATCGACATCCTCTGTATCGACTTCAATATCGAATACATCAATATCTGCAAATATTTTAAATAACAAGCCTTTTCCTTCCATTACTGGCTTAGAAGCCTCTGGACCAATATTTCCAAGCCCTAAAACTGCTGTACCATTGGAAATTACAGCGACTAAATTTCCTTTCGCTGTATATTTATAAGCATTGTTTTTGTCTTTCTCAATTTCTAAACACGGTTCTGCAACCCCTGGAGAATATGCCAGAGATAAATCTCTTTGTGTTGCATATTTTTTGGTTGGAACTACTTTAATTTTACCTGGAGTAGGTTTTGCGTGATATATAAGTGCCTCTCTGCGTTTACTTTCTTCGCTCATAAATTAATAAGTTAACTAAAAGCAAAGATAGTAATACTATATTAGGTAAGCCTTGAATCTTTTAAGTTTTTAATGGTACTTTTTTAGCTAAAAAACATATTATATCACTATTTAATCTTCAATGAAATCGATATGTAAAACTTTATAATTGAACGGAATTTTCAAAATAACTTAATACTTGTTGTTTATAAGTTCGTGAAATTGGAAAATTCCATTGGGCATTAACAACAACTTCATTTCCATTTAAAGTAGCATAACGGGGATTAACTAAAAATGAACGATGAATGCGAAGAAACCCATTAAGACGTTGTTTCCATTCTGATATTCTCATATTGTTTTTAAATTCTTTACCATCCACTAGAACTGCCAGAGTAAACTCGCCTCGGCTTTCAATATATGCCAAGTTCTCAATATTAATTGTCGTTTTTTTTCTGTCGCTGTAAATGGTAATGGTTTCCTGCTCTTTTGGTTGCACCTTTTTGAAAAACATAAACTCTAACAACACGAAGAAGCCAATTATTAACCAAATAAACACAGGGCTTATTAAAACCTTGTCTAACAAATCTGCTTTAAGTTCAAGAAAATACCAGTAAGCAACTGCTATAGCAATATATCCCCAATACAGTGACAACATAGCAATATAAAAATAGCGGATCCACTTTTTAACACCTTTAAGAAGATTAGCCCTTTCAACTCCAAATTTTACGATTAAAGCTGCAGGCAAAAAAAACAAAGCAATTAACCAGGCATTCCAAAAATTAACAATTGAATTTTGCAACAACAAGGCGATTAAAACGGAGGCTATTAGCCAATACCCAATTTTAAATAAAAGATGTTTATTCATAGCCTAAAATTATAATAATTCTGTTTGAATTGCTTTCTTAACGGTTAATGTTTTACCTTAGAAAGGGATTTTACAACACCAGAACGGTTTATAACATCGTCCGAAACTGTGTTTTATAGATACTTTTAAGGGTAAACTTAAAACAAAAAATTATGTTGAATTTATTTTATGAAGGAGGTACATTATTTATGACCATCCTTACCGTTTTGCTACTTGCTGTTATTGTTTGTTTCGTTAAATTCCCGGAATGGATAAAGGACATTGGAGTTTTAGCCCTTTCATTCGGTATTTTAGGACAAATTATCGGACTTTACAGTGCCTTTAAAGGTATTGAACAAATGGGACAAGTGAGTCAGGAAATGATGGCTGGTGGTTTAAAAGTCAGCTCCATTACAACTATGTACGGATTGCTGATTTATATTATCTCTGTTATTTTAAGCTTGATTAATAAACAAAAATTAATCAAATAACAATCGGTAAAATAGAACATTGACTTTTTAAGGTTTTAAAAAGTCAATGTTTCGTTTTAATCCAGAAAATTTGGTACGCTTTACTGCAGATTTTTTAAATATTTCACTGAAAACTTCCTGGGTAATCTCTTCCCAGTCTTTTTTAGTCATGCTTAATAATTCGGGGTGCGGATTGAATAAAGGTTCGTTGTGGGCTTTTGAAAATCGGTTCCATGGACATACATCCTGACACACATCGCAACCAAACATCCAGTTGTCAAATTGTCCTTTAAATTCATTAGGTATATTATCTTTTAATTCGATAGTGAAATAGGAAATACATTTACTACCATCAACAACAAAAGGTTCCGTTATGGCCTGTGTAGGGCAGGCATCTATACATTTAGTGCAGGTACCGCAATGGTCGGTGGTTACAGAATCATATTCCAATTCTAAATCCACAATTAATTCAGCTATAAAATAAAAGGACCCTACCTGTTGGGTTAGTAAATTACTGTTTTTGCCAATCCAGCCTAAGCCACTTTTTGCCGCCCAGGCTTTATCTAATACCGGAGCGGAATCGACAAAGGCACGACCATCAACCTCTCCTATTTCTTCATGAATAAAACTAAGGAGCTGTTTTAATTTGTCTTTAATTACAAAATGATAATCAGTACCGTAAGCATATTTACTAATTTTTGGAGCTTCAGAATCTATTTGAGTATTTTCGGGATAATAATTAAGTAATAATGAAATGACACTTTTGGAACCTTCAACAAGTTTCGTTGGATCGAGGCGCTTGTCGAAATGATTTTCCATGTAATGCATTTCACCATGCATTTGCTTATTTAACCAACGTTCTAAACGCGGTGCTTCAGCTTCGAGAAAACCAGCCTGGCTAATACCACAAGATAAAAAACCGAGGCGTTTGGCTTCGGTTTTTATAAGTTGTGTGTGTTTTAATTTAGAACTCATTTGTATACAGATCCTGAAACGAGTTCAGGATGACATTACTATTCAAATAAACCGCCTTGTACCGATCCACGAACACGGCCTAGATGCTTATAGGCTGCTTCAGTAACTTCACGACCTCGAGGTGTACGCATAATAAACCCTTGTTGAATTAAAAACGGCTCGTAAACTTCTTCAATGGTTTCTGCACTTTCACTTACCGCAGTTGCTAAAGTTGTAATGCCAACAGGACCACCTTTAAACTTATCGATAATTGTGGTTAAGATTTTATTATCCATTTCATCCAATCCATGGGCGTCAACATTCAGAGCCTGTAAAGCAAACTTTGCTATTTTAATATCGATACGTCCATCGCCCTTTATCTGAGCAAAATCACGAACACGACGCAATAAAGCATTCGCTATACGAGGTGTTCCTCGACTACGTCCTGCAATTTCTATAGCTGCTTCCATACTAATAGGCACATTTAAAATGGATGCACTACGTTCTATAATGGTTGATAGTAATTCAGTGTTATAATACTGTAATCGACTTTGGATTCCAAAACGAGCACGCATCGGTGAGGTTAGTAAACCAGAACGGGTAGTAGCTCCAACCAAAGTAAAAGGATTCAAATTAATTTGAACGGTTCTTGCGTTTGGCCCAGATTCGATCATGATATCAATTTTATAATCCTCCATAGCCGAATATAAATACTCTTCAACTATAGGGCTTAATCGGTGAATCTCATCAATAAACAACACATCACGTTCGTCAAGATTCGTTAACAATCCGGCCAAATCCCCTGGCTTGTCTAAAACTGGCCCAGAAGTTACTTTAATCCCTACATTAAGTTCGTTAGCCAGAATATGTGCTAAAGTCGTTTTACCCAATCCTGGGGGTCCGTGAAACAAGGTGTGATCTAAAGCTTCATCACGCATATTAGCAGCCTGAACAAAAACCTGTAAGTTTTCCAACACCTGATCCTGACCTGTAAAATCGCCAAAACTAAGCGGTCTTAACTTTCTTTCAACATCAAGTTCTTCAGGTGAAAAGTGTTCGTTTGTAGGATCTAAATTTTCATTCATAGTCATCTATCTGTAATGCAAAGATACCGAAAGCACCTCGGCATAAGCAAATATAAAGAAAAAGCCTTTCTAAATTTAGAAAGGCTTTTTGGTATTTAAATATGGTTTGTCTTAGTGTTGAAGTTCTTCTTCACCATCCTTTAAAGGAACGTTTTGCGGAACGAAGTCAACATCATGACCTGGTTTACTGTAATCGTAAGCCCAACGGTATACCGTAGGAATCTCTCCTGGCCAATTTCCGTGGATGTGCTCTACTGGAGTTGTCCACTCCAACGTAGTCGATTTCCAAGGGTTTTGAGTTGCTTTCTTTCCGTAGAAAATACTGATAAAGAAGTTGTATAAGTAAATGATTTGAACCACACCACCAACTAATGCGAATACAGTGATAATAACATTTACGTCTGCTAAATCATCGAATAACGGGAAGTTACTGTTTGTGTAGTAACGACGTGGTAAACCAGCCATTCCGATAAAGTGCATTGGGAAGAATACACCATAAGCACATACTGCAGTAATCCAGAAGTGAATGTATCCTAAGTTTTTGTTTAACATACGTCCGAACATTTTAGGGTACCAGTGGTAAATACCAGCAAACATACCGTAAAGTGCAGAGATACCCATTACTAAGTGGAAGTGAGCCACAACGAAATATGTATCGTGAACGTTAATATCTAAAGCAGAATCTCCTAAAATAATCCCTGTTAAACCTCCGGTGATAAACGTAGATACGAAACCAATAGAGAATAACATAGCTGGATTCATTTGTAAGTTACCTTTCCAGATGGTTGTAATCCAGTTGAAGGCTTTTACTGCTGATGGAATCGCAATTAATAAGGTTGTGAATGTAAACACAGATCCTAAGAATGGATTCATACCTGATACGAACATGTGGTGACCCCATACAATCGTAGATAAGAATGCAATTGCTAATATAGAAGCAATCATCGCACGGTAACCAAAGATTGGTTTACGTGAGTTAGATGCCATAATCTCTGACACAAGTCCCATCGCAGGTAAAATAACAATATATACCTCCGGGTGACCTAAGAACCAGAATAAGTGTTCGAATAATACTGGTGAACCACCGTGGTAGTGTAATACTTCACCTTGAATAAATATATCTGATAAGAAGAATGATGTACCAAAACTTCTATCCATGATTAATAATAAGGCTGCGGATAATAATACCGGGAACGATACGATACCAATTACAGCTGTAATGAAGAAAGCCCAGATAGTTAAAGGCAATCTTGTCATGGTCATACCTTTTGTACGTAAGTTAAGTACAGTAACCACATAGTTTAATGATCCTAACAACGAAGAAGCAATAAAGATAGCCATAGCTACTAACCATAAGGTCATACCCATACCAGAACCACCCTGCGCCATTGGTAAAGCACTTAACGGAGGATAGATTGTCCAACCTGCAGCAGCTGGTCCAGCTTCAACAAATAAAGAAATTACCATGATGATACTAGATAAGAAGAATAACCAGTAAGACACCATGTTTAAGAATCCTGATGCCATATCACGAGCACCAATTTGCAACGGAATTAATAAGTTACTGAATGTACCACTTAATCCTGCTGTTAATACAAAGAATACCATGATGGTACCGTGAATGGTAACTAATGCTAAATATATATCGGCATCCATTACACCTTCAGGAGCCCATTTACCTAATAAAGCTTCAAACAATACGTTTGGCTCTTCAGGCCATGCAATCTGCATACGGAACATCATAGACATTAAAATCCCAATAACTCCCATGATAGTACCAGTAATAAGGTACTGCTTAGCAATCATCTTGTGGTCCATACTAAAGATATACTTCGTCATGAAGGTCTCTTTATGATGATGTCCGTGGTCGTCGTGAGCGTGAGTATCTGCGTGTGCTGACATAATCTTATATCGTATTTATCTTTTTATTAATTGATTAGTTAAGAGAATTTTTAAATTCCTTTTGCTCTTTAATCCAAGCGTCAAATTCTTCTTGAGTTTCAACAACAATTTTCATTTGCATATTGTAGTGAGATTTACCACAAATTTTGTTACAAATTAATAAGTAATCAAACTCGTAGCGATCTAAAGCATCCTCTCCTTTAGCAACCAATTCTTCACTTTTTTCTACTCTGATTTTGTTGATGTTTGCAACTTTTTCAACCATATCAGGGTTTAGTCTCATTTCCTCGCTTGTTACAGTTGGAGTAAATCCGAACTGAGTAATCATCCCAGGAACACAGTTCATTTGTGCTCTAAAGTGTGGCATGTAAGCCGAGTGTAATACGTCTTGAGAACGCATTTTAAATAATACCGGTTTTCCAACAGGTAAGTGTAATTCTTTAGTAATGATATCATCTTGAGCATTAGGATCAGCTTCATCTAAACCTAAAACGTTAGCTCTGTCGATATCAATTAAACGTACGTTAGCTTTTCCTAACGTGTTATCCTGACCAGCATAACGCGCTGTCCAGTTAAACTGCTGAGCGTATAATTCAACTACCATCGGGTCATCACTTTCGTCAACACCCATAATGTTAACCCAAGTATTCAATCCGTAGATAATTAAACCTGCTAAAACAATTACAGGAATGATTGTCCAAATAGCCTCTAACTTATTGTTATCTGCAAAGAATAACGCTTTTTTACCTTTTTCACCTTTATATTTAAATGCGAAATAGTGTAATAAAAATTGGGTTATAGTTTGAACAAAGAATATGATAACTAACGAAATAGCCATTAAGTTATCGATTGTTGGACCATGTTCTGAAGCAGAGTTAGATAGTAAAGGTAAATCTCCCCATTTAACTATACATACAATGGTAATGATATAAATGAAGGCTAAGAAGCCCATCATTAAATAAGCATTTATTTTGTTGTCCTTATCGGTAGCTACTTGGCCACATTCCGATGAAGCCTGAGCCAAATCGAAAATCTTTACCATTTGCCAGATGGCAACCAGAATAAATACTAATACTATAATTGTTAATAAAGCAGTCATTGTTATCGTTCGTCTTTATTTATATCTTAATTAATAATGGAAATCTTCACTTTCTTTGATTAAAGGATATCCTTTTGCTAATAACGGTGCTTTTGTTAAAGCGGTGAAAACAACAAATATGAATAAACCTCCGAATAATAATATTGAACCGATTTCTGGAATTCCTATAAACCATCTATCTCCAACTGTAGCAGGCATAATCATATTGAAAATGTCAACGTAGTGACCAAATAAGATTACGATACCTGTCATTACCACAAACCAAGGCACGCGTTTAAAATCAGCATTCATCAATAATAATACTGGGAAGATGAAGTTAAGCGCAACCATACCGAAGAATGGTAATTTATAATCGTTTATACGAGTTATAAAGTATGTTACCTCTTCTGGAATGTTAGAGTACCAGATAAGCATGAATTGAGAGAACCATAAGTATGTCCAGAAAATACTAATAGCGAACATAAACTTAGCCACATCGTGTAAGTGGTTTGCGTTTACAAATTCTAAGTATCCTTTAGATTTTAAGTAGATGCTCATTAAAGCGATAACTGTAATACCACTTACAAACATACTTGCAAATACATACCATCCAAATAATGTAGAGAACCAGTGTGGATCAACACTCATTACCCAATCCCAAGACATCATAGATTCTGAATAGATAAAGAATACTAAGAATGCCGCAGCGATACGGAATGATTTCTTAAAGTTCGTGTTATACTGTGCGTTATCCTGAGCGATAGAGAATTTACGAGCAAAGTGACGGTATAAAGCCCATCCTGCAATAAATACTAAACCTCTAACAGCAAACATTGGTAAGTTTAACCAACCTGATTTTCCTTGAATTAATTCATCATGAGCAACCACTTCTGGATCCATCCAAATGAAAAGGTTGTAGTGACCAATTGTACCAGATGCAATAGCAATCGCTAATACAATTAAAGCTCCAGGTAATACGTAAGCAGTGATTGCTTCCATAACTCTGAATAATACTGGAGACCATCCTGCTTGTGATGCAATTTGAATCGCATAGAAGGCTAAAACGCCTAAACCAATCATCATAAAAAAGAAAGCTCCAACATACAAAGCAGACCAAGGACGGTTTGCTATTTGGTGTTGAACGTGCTCTGCGTGAGCGTCACCGTGGTGCGCATCTTCAGCGTGAGCAACTTCTCCGTGTACTGCCTCTCCATGAGCATCATGAGTATCGGCTACTGCGTGAGTAGCTTCTTCACCATGACCACCACCGTGATGTGATGCCTCTTCAGCAAGCATAGTTTTTACTTCGTCTAAAGATTTATGAGATGTCATAAAACCATATCCAACACCTAACAATCCTAAAACCATTAGAATGATAGAAAATGTCTTTAATTTATTTGAAAATGTGTACATATCTATATAATCTTATCTTCTTACTTTACTAAATCAGCTCTTAATTTTAACACGTATGAAACTACTTGCCAACGCTCTTCTTCATTGATTTGATTAGCGTAAGAACCCATAGCATTTTTACCGTAATAAATAGTGTGGTAAATACTTCCTGCTGTAATCTCTCTATCGGCGTAGTTTGGTATACCTAATATTTTTTCACGTTTTACTAAGTTACCTTGACCGTCACCTTTATTACCGTGACAAATACCACAGTAAATATCGTAAAGCGCTTTTCCTCTTTCTAAATCAACCTGAGTAGAATCTAAAGGACTAACTAAATTGGCTTTAGCTAATTCGTATCCCTCTGTAGAATTTTCAATATCGAAAGGAACAAATCCTCTAGCTATAGTACCTGCTACTGGTAATTGTGCTTCTACTCCGTTTTTAAATGCAGCCGATTCGCTATATGTTTCATAGCCTACAGATTCATACATATTTGGCATGAATTGGTAGTTTGGTGCTGTATCCTTTTTACATGATACAGCTACTAAAACAACTGCTACTGCTAATATTTTAATTAAGCTCTTCATCTTTATCTTAATGCGCTTTATCAATTAAATTAATTTCTACTGCTCCAGTTTCACTTAGTAAACTTTGTAATGCTTCTTCGTTACCGTTAACAGAGATTTCCATTAAGAAATGATCGTCTGTTGTTCTTGGATCTGGGTTTTCAGCATTTTTAAATGGCCACATTCTACTACGTAAGTAAAACGTAATTACCATTAAGTGAGCTGCAAAAAATACCGTTAACTCAAACATAATTGGTACGAAAGCCGGCATATTTTCAATAAAGCTAAAACTTGGTTTACCACCAATGTTTTGTGGCCAGTCTTCAATCATGATGAAATTCATCATAGTGATCGCTACTGTTAAACCTACCAATCCGTATAAAAATGCTGTAATAGCAATACGCGTTGGAGCTAATCCCATAGCTTTATCTAGTCCGTGAACCGGAAACGGTGTATATACTTCGTCAATGTGATATTTTGCTGCCTTAACCTTTTTTACAGCCGACATTAAAATATCGTCATCATTATAAATAGCGTGAATTACTTTAGATGCTTCCATTGTTTACGCTTAGTTTTTAGTGTTGTTAACTTTTCCAGAAGTTCTTTCGTCAGCTCCTGTTCCTACTAAACTTTCTCCTGCCTCTCTAATCTTCTTGTAACGTTCTCCAGAAGATTTAAGGATAGTCTTAACCTCTGCCTGTGCAATTACCGGGAATGTTCTTGAGTATAATAAGAATAATACGAAGAAGAATCCGATAGTTCCAACAAAGATACCGATATCAACAAACGTTGGTGAGAACATTGTCCAAGACGATGGTAAGTAATCACGGTGTAACGATGTTACGATAATTACGAAACGCTCGAACCACATTCCTATGTTTACCACGATAGAGATAAAGAATGAGAACATGATACTTGTTCTTAATTTCTTGAACCACATGAACTGTGGAGAGAATACGTTACAAGTCATCATCGCCCAATATGCCCACCAGTAAGGTCCTGTTGCTCTGTTTAAGAAGGCGTATTGCTCATACTCTACTCCAGAATACCAAGCAATAAATAACTCAGTAATATAAGCCACACCTACAATAGAACCTGTGATCATGATTACGATGTTCATTAACTCGATATGTTGTACTGTAATATAATCTTCAAGGTTACATACTTTACGCATTACAATAAGTAAAGTGTTTACCATCGCGAATCCTGAGAATACCGCACCGGCAACGAAATATGGAGGGAAGATTGTTGTATGCCATCCTGGAATTACCGACGTAGCGAAGTCAAACGATACGATGGTGTGTACAGAAAGTACTAACGGTGTTGCTAAACCTGCAAGAACTAAAGATACTTCTTCAAAACGTTGCCAGTCTTTTGCTCTACCTGTCCAACCAAAACTTAATAATGAATAAATTTTCTTTTGGAATGGCTTAATAGCTCTATCTCTTAACATAGCGAAATCTGGTAATAAACCTGTCCACCAGAATACTAATGAAACAGATAAATATGTAGAGATCGCGAATACGTCCCATAATAATGGTGAGTTAAAGTTAACCCATAAAGAACCAAATTGGTTCGGGATTGGCAATACCCAGTATCCTAACCATGGACGACCCATGTGAATAATTGGGAATAAACCTGCTTGTACTACCGAGAAGATAGTCATCGCTTCCGCAGAACGGTTAATTGCCATTCTCCATTTTTGACGGAATAATAAAAGTACAGCAGAAATAAGTGTTCCTGCGTGACCAATACCAACCCACCAAACGAAGTTAGTAATATCCCAGGCCCAACCAACGGTTTTATTTAAACCCCAAGTTCCAATACCTGTAGATATGGTATAAATGATACATCCAAGACCCCAAAGAAAGGCAGCTAGTGCAATACCAAAAACTATCCACCACTGTTTATTTGCTTTTCCTTCAACAGGCTTTGCTACATCCACAGTTACATCGTGGTAAGACTTCTCTCCTGTAACTAAGGGTCTTCTAATAGGTGCTTCGTAATGAGACGCCATAATTATATAATTGATTCTTTAATTAGATTTATGCTTCAGTTGTATTTCTCACTTTCGTTTGATAGATCACGTTTGGTTTAGTACCTACGTGCTCTAGTAAGTGATACATACGGTTATCTTCTTTAAGTTTAGCAACTTTGCTCTCCTTATCGTTAATGTCTCCAAAAGTCATAGCGCCGCTAGAACAAGCCGCAGAACAAGCTGTTTGGAATTCACCATCCTTAATTACACGTCCATCACGTTTAGCATCAAGAACTGTTTTTTGTGTCATTTGAATACACATAGAACATTTCTCCATAACACCACGAGAACGAACTACAACATCTGGATTTAATACCATACGTCCTAAATCATCATTCATATGATAATCGAACTCATCGTTACCGTTATATAAGAACCAGTTAAAACGACGAACTTTATAAGGACAGTTGTTAGCACAGTATCTAGTACCTACACAACGGTTATACGCCATGTGGTTTTGACCTTGACGACCGTGTGATGTTGCAGCCACAGGACATACAGTTTCACAAGGTGCGTGGTTACAGTGCTGACACATTACTGGTTGGAAGGCAACCTGAGGATTAGCCGAAGCATGCTCCATTTCACCGAACTCACTTAATGAGCTTCCTAAACCAGAGATGTTATCTTTCTTCTCATCATCACCTGCGAATGACTCTTCAGATGAATAATATCTATCGATACGTAACCAGTGCATATCACGGCTACGACGTACTTCAGATTTACCTACTACAGGTACATTGTTTTCAGCGTGACAAGCAATAACACATGCCCCACATCCTGTACAAGAGTTTAAGTCGATTGATAAGTTAAAGTGGTGACCAATTGAACGATCGAACTCATCCCATAAATCAACGTCTGGAGAAGTTACTGGTGTTTCCTCGTGGTTTAATGACACTTGAGGAATAGCATTCCAGTACTTTTTATCTTTAGTGTTGAATATCTCTAAAGTAGTTTCTTTAACAATATCACCACGTCCCATTAAAGTATTGTGCAACTGTACACAAGCAAACTCGTGCTCACCAGCAGCTGCTTCAACAGTTACATTCTGTACGTTGTTGAAGTTGTGGTATAACGTATACGCATTAACACCGGTTTGCATTTCTTCTTTAATCCCTTTTGTTTTACCATATCCAAATGATAAACCTACAGAACCTTTAGCCTGACCTGGTTGAATTAACACAGGAACAACTAAAGACGTACCGTTTACAGTAACTTTAGCATAACTACCATTTAACGCACCATTAGCAACGTTATAGTTTTTTAAACCTAAGGCATCAGCATCAACTTTAGAAACTGTTAAGTAGTTATCCCAAGATGTTCTGGTAATCGGATCCGGGAATTCTTGTAACCAAGGGTTATTGGCTTGTTGCCCGTCTCCCATACCTACTTTGGTATACAATGATAATTCTAAACCAGAACTTTTAGCAGAAGCCGCTAAAGCACTAGCTGCAGCATTAGATGGTTTTTCAACGTCGTTGTTTTCAACTAAACCTTCTAAAGCATCAATATCGTTAATTGCATGAACTTCTTGAGATACAAACTGCCCATCGTGTAACGCTTGGTTAAACGATGCTCCGTTTAAAATATCTGAAGTCCAGATTTCTTTAATATAATCGTTGTAAGCAACACTATTAGACGTCCAGATTAATAACGCTTCCTGGAATTGTCTAGTGTCGAATAACGGACGGATAGTTGGCTGCATTAATGCATAGTGTCCGTTTTTAATTTCAACATCACCCCAAGACTCTAAATAGTGAGGAGCAGCAGCGATATACTGAGATTCTGAAGCAGTTTCATCTTCTTTCATTGAGAAAGTAATAGATAATTCAGTCTTCTTTAATCCTTCAGCAAAATCTGCAGCATTTGGTAATGTATATAATGGATTAACCCCAGCCATAATGATTGCAGAAACCTTACCTGCTTTCATATCAGCAACTAAGTTTGCAACATCTTTATCATTACCTTGTCTTGTTTTAATAGCAACCTTAACATCAAAAGCCTTGCTCGCTAAAAACTCGTTTATTTCCAGAACAACAGTTTGTGCATTTACGTCTTGAATTCCTGTAACTACAACACCATTTGATCCTGCTTTCTTTAATTGAGCAGCTGCCTTTTGAACAGCTTCGTCTATGTGCGCTGGTAATTCACCTGCAACGGCACCACCAACTACATAGCTATATAATTTAGCTAAGGCTACTTTTTGCTGACTTGGTGTTAAAGGCACACGTTTATCGGCATTAGCACCTGTTAGCGACATGTTAGATTCAAACTGAATGTGACGAGACATTTTACCGTGGTTAGGTACTTTGTTCTTAGCATAGCCAGAATCAAATCCGCCACCTTGCCAGTCACCTAAGAAATCAGCTCCAACAGATACAATAGTCATCGCTTTAGAGAAATCGTAACCAGCTAAAGCACGTTTTCCATATTTAGCCTGGAAAGCATCTAAAGCAGCAGATTCTGATACCGCATCGTACACAACGTGTTGTACATTACCGTATTCTTCTTTAAAATCTGCAATTAAGTTACGTGTAGAAGGACTCGCAAAAGTTTGTGTTAATAAAACAATCTTCTTGTTAGCCGCTTTTAACTCATTTAACTTTTTAGTCGTATCAGCATCGAAATCACCCCAAGTAATGGCATTACCATCTTTTTTAGGACCTTGTACTCTTAAACTATCATACAATCCTAAAACCGAAGCATTAACTCTGGCATTAGCACTACCATTTGTAGCAGCCAAAGCATTATTTTCAATCTTAATTGGACGACCTTCACGTGTTTTCACTAAAACACTAGCAAAATCGAAACCATCTGCAATAGTAGTTGCATAGTAGTTAGCAACACCAGGAATAATTTCCTCTGGTTGTACTACATAAGGAATCGACTTAACTACAGGACCTTCACAGGCAGCTAATGATGCCGCAGCTGTACTGAATCCTACATATTTTAAGAAATCGCGACGCGTTGTAGAACTTGATTCCAATGCATTTTTATCACCTAAAAATTCATCTGTAGGAATCTCGCTTACAAACTCGTTTTGTTTTAGCGTCTCAACAATAGAGCTATTCTCGTTTAGCTCTTCAACACTTTTCCAGTATTTCTTGTTTGATGACATATTATATAATTGAATTACTTCTTATTAAATTTTATTAATAGTGGCATTTTCCACATTCTAAACCACCCATTTGTGCAGCTGTAAGCTTATCTACACCATACTTCTTAGATAATTCTTCGTGAATTTTCTCGTAGTATGCATTGTCTTCTACTTTAACATTTGTAGTTCTGTGACAATCGATACACCATCCCATTGTTAATGGCGCATGTTGATACATTACTTCCATAGTCTCAACAGGACCATGACATGTTTGACATTCAACACCTGCTACAGAAACGTGCTGAGAGTGGTTGAAGTAAACGAAGTCAGGTAAATTATGAATACGAACCCATTTTACCGGATGTGAATCTCCAGTATATTTTTGGTTAGCATCATCCCATCCTGCTGCTGCATATAATTTTTTGATTTGTGCATCATAAAACTCTTTAGTATACTCTGCAGTTGTTTCACCGTTGTACTCATAAATAGATTTATGACAGTTCATACAAACGTTTACAGATGGAATACCTGAAGTTTTACTAACACGAGCTGAAGAGTGACAATATTTACAATCGATACCGTTATCACCAGCGTGAATTTTATGTGAGAAATGAATTGGCTGCACTGGTTGATACCCTTGATCAACACCAACCTGCATAAAATATCCATATACAAAGTAAGCACCAGCAAGCAATAAGAAAATTGCAGACACTAACATTAAGAATTGATTCTTAACAAATGCTTTCCAAAGCGGCATTCTTTTAGAGGCTTCAGGTAATTCAACACCCTGAGCTTCTGCAAAACGACGAAGCGTTTTGTTTACTAAGATTAAACCTATTGCCAAAAGCGCAAATAATACAGCAAGAGCACCTAACACTAACTCGTTAGATATACCCCCCGTAGTCGCGCCAGCAGCAGTTCCAGCTGCAGCAGTTGCCGCAGCAGCAGGCACTTCTTTTTTAACTTCTGCAGTATAGGCTAAGATATCGTCAATATCTTTTTCAGATAACTGAGGAAAAGCTGTCATCGCAGCTCCACCGTACTCATTATAAACTTTGTTACCATAAGCGTCACCAGACTTGATAACACCAGAACTGTTATGAACCCAATCATAAATCCAAGCTCGGTCTAACCCTTGCTCATCGGCTAAACGCGCTTCAACATTTCGAAGCGCTGGTCCTGTCATCTTTTTATCCAATTGGTGACATGCAGCACAATTCGCGTTAAATAATGATTTTCCTTTTGCTGGATCTCCTTCCTGAGCAGAAAGGGAAGCGGTAAAGATTAATAAAACAATTAAACCTAAACCAAGAATGTTCTTGCTTAATTTACGGTGAATCACCTTTTTCATATTGTTGGTTATATTAACTTCTAAACTTTGGTATGATTTTTTCATACAATAATTTAAAATAAAACGCAGTTATAAAATCTCACGCAAAAGTAACATTTAAACTCGATTATAGAAATGTTAGACAAGTGTTAATGTCTAATTTAGAGGGATTCTAAATAATAAAAATAGCCCCATTTTCACTTTATTACGTATACATTTGCATAAACCCATTACACAATGAAACCTTTGAAATTAAAAATCAAGCTATTAACAACATTTATCATTGTTATTGTAACCAATTTTTGTTATGGACAAGAAGGTAAGGTTACTATAAATCAAGATAAAAACATTCCTACGTTACTGAATTTAAAGAAAGAAATTAACAGTAGTGAAAATGATTCTGAGAGATATAGAATACAAATTTATTCAGGCAATAGAAGCAAAGCCGAATCAACTCAATCTCAATTCGAAGAGCTTTTTCCAGATTGGCATGCCAGTATTCAATATGAAACACCAAATTTTAAAATTTGGGCCGGTAATTTCAGAACTAGACTGGAAGCCGACCGTGCTTTAAAAAAGATAAAAACAGAATTTCCAACAGCCTTTATTTTTAAACCGAAAAAGACAAGTTAATTCGATACTCATACGAATAAGAAAAGCGACATAAACATGTCGCTTTTTTTTTATGCTTTAAACAGTTTTACAAGTTAAATTAAACGCAAAAAAAAGACGCTCATTTCTAAGCGTCTTTCCTTTTATGATTAAACTATTATTTAAGTTTCTTCTTAACTTCAACCTCGTGAAATGCTTCAATAATATCACCTTCTTTAATATCATTGTAGTTTTTAATCTGCATACCACAATCGTATCCTTTAGTTACTTCTTTAACATCGTCTTTGAAACGTTTTAACGACGCTAACTCTCCAGTGTAAACAACCACACCATCTCTAATAATACGAACACCTGAACTTCTTAAGATTTTACCATTAGTTACCATACATCCAGCTATACTACCAATTTTAGAAACTTTAAAGATTTCTCTAATTTCGGCTGTACCAGTAACCTCTTCTTTATACTCTGGAGACAACATACCTTCCATCGCATCTTTAAGATCATTAATCGCATCATAGATGATTGAGTAAGTTCTGATATCGATTTCTTCTCTATCTGCTGTTGCACGAGCATTTCCAACAGGACGAACGTTAAATCCGATAATAATCGCATCTGAAGCCGAAGCTAATAATACGTCACTTTCGGTAATAGCACCAACGCCTTTATGTAAAATGTTAACCTGAATTTCTTCAGTTGATAATTTCTGGAACGAATCTGTAAGCGCCTCAACAGAACCATCCACGTCACCTTTAAGGATGATGTTTAATTCTTTGAAGTCTCCTAATGCAATACGACGTCCAATCTCATCAAGTGTAATATGACGTTGCGTACGCACCGATTGCTCGCGTTGTAATTGCGAACGTTTTGCTGCAATTTGTTTTGCTTCACGTTCGTCTTCGAATACGTTGAATTTATCACCTGCTTGTGGTGCACCATCTAAACCAAGAATAGATACCGGAGTAGATGGACCAGCTTCAATAACATCGTTACCACGCTCGT
The DNA here is from genome assembly GCF_032926325.1 of Aestuariibaculum lutulentum. NCBI lineage: Bacteria > Pseudomonadati > Bacteroidota > Flavobacteriia > Flavobacteriales > Flavobacteriaceae > Aestuariibaculum > Aestuariibaculum lutulentum. The sequence goes on along the minus strand of NZ_CP136709.1, from coordinate 1,767,716 downwards.
CGTGCATTGCTTTAACTTTACCACTGTTTTTACCAGCTAAAACGTAATCTCCAACTTTTAATGTACCACCTGTTACTAATACTGTTGCTACATAACCTCTACCTTTATCAAGGAAAGCTTCTACAACCGTACCTACTGCTGGCTTGTTAGGATTGGCTTTAAGCTCTAATAATTCAGCTTCAAGTAATACTTTTTCTAATAATTCTTTAACACCGGTTCCTACTTTTGCAGAGATATCGTGTGATTGAATTTTACCACCCCAATCTTCTACTAAAAGGTTCATATTTGCTAATCCTTCTTTAATCTTATCAGGATTCGCTGTCGGCTTATCAATTTTGTTAATTGCAAATACAATTGGAACACCTGCAGCCTGTGCGTGAGAAATCGCCTCTTTAGTTTGTGGCATGATATCATCATCGGCAGCAGCCACAATAATAGCAATATCGGTTACCTGAGCACCACGAGCACGCATCGCTGTAAAGGCCTCGTGACCTGGTGTATCAAGGAATGCTATTTTTTGTCCGTTTTCTAATTCAACTCCATAAGCTCCAATGTGCTGTGTAATACCTCCAGACTCACCAGCGATTACATTTTCCTTACGGATGTAATCTAAAAGCGATGTCTTACCGTGGTCTACGTGACCCATTACCGTTACAATCGGGGCTCTTGGTTTTAAATCTTCTTCTTTATCTTCAACGACTTCTATTGACTCTTCAATATCCGCTGTTACAAATTCTACTTTATAACCAAATTCTTCAGCAACAATCGATAAAGTTTCTGCATCTAAACGTTGGTTCATGGTCACCATCATACCAAGCGACATACAAGCTGAGATAATTTGTGTAACAGGCACATCCATCATAGTAGCCACCTCGTTCGCTGTAACGAACTCGGTTACCTTAAGGATTTTGCTTTCTGCAGCTTCCTGCATCAACTCTTTTTGAGTTTGATCTCTGTGCTGATCTCTCTTATCTCTACGGTATTTAGCTCCCTTACCTTTAGTTGATTTTCCCTGAAGTTTTTCAAGTGTTTCACGCACTTGTTTTTTAACATCTTCATCACTAGGATCCTCTTTAATAATAGGGCGTCTAGCTTTGTTACCTCCTTTATTAAAACGATCGTTAGGACGGTTAGTGTTTCCTCTGTTATCACCACCACCTTGACCTGGCTGTCCTGGTTGATTTGGACCTCCTGCTTTACTTATACGACGACGCTTTTTCTTATTGGCATCGGCAGCATTACCTGGCTTATTATCACCTTTTTTATCTTCCTTCTTTTTCTTAGGCTTATTAAATTGAGATAAGTCAATTTTATCACCTGCAATTTTAGGACCGGTAAGCTTTTGGTACTGAGTTTTTACTTTTTCTTCTGCAACGATTTCACCGTTTTCATTAGTAACAAGTGTTTTCTCAACTTCAGGACCTTTGTGCTCTTTAGGTTTATTTACTTGCACAGGTTTTGGAGTTTCAACTTTTGTTTTTTCTTCTGCCTTTGGTTCCTGAACAGGAGCCTCGGTTTTCACTTCTGTTTTTGCCACCTCTTCTTTTGGAGCTTCGGTTTTAACAGGCTCTTCTTTTGGAGCTTCAACCTTAGGTTCTTCTTGTTTTGGTGGTTCTGGTGTTTCAGCCTGAGGAGTTTCAGCAGGTTTTTTAGGATCTAAATCAATCTTACCTACTTGCTTAGGACCAGAAAGTATTTTAGTGGCTTTTACAATTTCTTCCTTTCTAGCTGCCTCTTTTTGTTTTTCTTCAAGTTCACGCTCACGTTGCTCTCGCAGCTCCTCTTTTTCTTTCTGCTTAGCTTCACTAACCTCTTTAGATGCTACTTTTTTGTTTGCATCTACTTGAAATTCACTAGAAAGCACATTGTATACTTCCTCGGAAATTTTCGTGGTTGGTCGCTTCTCTATTTCGATACCTTTAGAATCTAAAAATTCTACGGCACGATCTAAAGAAATATTCAGCTCGCGTAATACTTTATTTAATCTAATTGTTTCAGCCATAAATTGCCTTTAAAATACTCAAATATATATGTTATTCTTCGAATTCTTCTCTTAAAATTCGAATAACTTCTTTAATAGTTTCTTCTTCTAAATCGGTACGTTTTACTAAATCTTTAACATCCTCTTCTAAAATACTCTTTGCAGTATCTAATCCAACTCTGCTAAATTCTTCAATAATCCATCCTTCTATTTCATCTGAGAACTCGCTTAATTCTACGTCTTCCTCAGCACCTTCTCTAAACACATCGATATCGTAGCCTGTTAACTGACCCGCTAAACGGATGTTGTGACCACCTCTACCAATAGCTTTACTTACTTCTTCCGGCTTTAAGATGACTTCTGCACGTTTGTTATCTTCATCGATTTTGATTGAAGTAACCCTTGCAGGACTTAACGCTCTGGTAATATATAACTGTAAGTTATTTGTATAATTAATAACGTCGATATTTTCGTTACCTAACTCACGAACAATACCGTGAATTCTAGAACCTTTCATACCAACACACGCTCCAACAGGATCGATTCTGTCATCATAAGAATCTACCGCTACTTTCGCTTTTTCTCCAGGTATTCTTACTACATTCTTAATAGTAATTAAACCGTCGAACACCTCTGGAATTTCTTGTTCGAAAAGTTTCTCTAAGAATGAAGGCGATGTTCTAGACATGATAATAGTTGGTTTTGCTCCTTTAAGCTCCACACTATCAATAACACCTCTTACATTATCTCCTTTTCTAAAGAAATCCGAAGGAATTTGTTTGTCTTTTGGTAAAACAATCTCATTACCTTCATCGTCTAATAAAATAACAGCTCTGTGACGAATGTGGTGCACTTCAGCTGTATATATTTCTCCTACTAAGTCTTTAAAGTTTTTAAATACTATAGTATTGTCGTGTTCGTGAATTTTTGAGATTAAATTTTGGCGTAATGCTAAAATAGCACGTCTTCCTAAATCTATAAGCTTTACTTCTTCTGATACGTCCTCACCTACTTCGAAGTCTGGTTCAATTTTACGAGCCTCTGTTAATGAAATCTCCTGATTTGGATCTTCAACCTCACCATCAGCCACTACAACTCTGTTTCTCCAGATCTCTAAATCTCCTTTATCAGGATTTACAATAATGTCGAAATTATCATCATCACCATATTTCTTTTTTAAGGCGCTTCTAAACACTTCCTCTAAAATCGCCATTAACGTAACACGGTCAATTAGCTTATCGTCTTTGAATTCTGAAAAAGATTCAATTAACGCGATATTCTCCATAACTCTTATTGAATTAAAATTTAATCATAACTTTTGCTTCTACAATATCCTCGTAAGCGATGTTCGCTTGTTTTGTTACAGTTACTTTCCCTTTACCTACAGGTTTAGGTTCTCTAACCTTCCATTCTAATGTTATATCTGTTTCGGTAGCCTTTGCAAGTGTTCCTTCAAATTTCTCTAAAGCTGTTTTTACTTTAAGGTCTCTATTCAGATTCTTTTTATACTGTCTTTTGTTTACTAATGGAGATGCTGCTCCTGCCGACATAACTTCCAGAGAAAAATCATGTTCTTCTCTATCTATATTATGCTCTATTGCACGACTCACAAACATACAGTCTTCAACCAAAACACCACTATCGCCATCAATCACAATTTTAATATGATTATCTGGACTAATAGTGAACTCGATTAAAAACAAGTCTGAGCGTTCTTCCAACGCAGCACCAAGTAAATCTTTTACGGTTTCTTTAAACATTTTTTATTATAAAAAGAGGGGACCCTATGTCCCCTCGTTCTTAATTTCGCCTTTCAACGCTGCAAATATATAACATTTTATTGATTTTTAAAGGAATATTTCATAAATTTAGATATAAACACCTATAGCTACAAGTAAATTAAAATCATTAAATTCATACCAGAATTTTTAAAAATCAATCATTCTAACAAACATTAAACTCAAATACAAAACCTCAAAACCAATGAAAAAAATTCTTGTTCCCACCGATTTTTCTACTGAAGCTGAAAACGCCCTAAAGGTCGCCGCTCAACTGGCAAAAAAACACAAGTGCGAACTTCACTTATTACATATACTTGAAATTCCATTGCATCAGGTAGATCCAATTAGTGGTTTTAGTGAATTACCGGAAGCTATGTTTTTTATGAAACTGGCTCACAAGCAATTTACCGAACTAAGAGAAAAAAGCTATCTCGAAGGACTTAATATTCAAGAACATGTCGAGTTTCATGAAATTTTTAAAGGTATTTTTCATGTTTGCAAAAAACAAAACATCGATTTAGTTATTATGGGCTCGAGTGGCGCTAACGGACTCAAAGAAATATTCATTGGAAGTAACACCGAAAAAGTAGTGCGCACCTCAGAAGTACCTGTATTGGTTATTAAAAACGAACACAACAACTTTAATGTTGAGAATATGGTTTACGCATCAGATTTTGAAACCGATAGCCAAAGTGCCTTCGAAAGTGCTGTGGGATTCGCAAAACTTTTTAAAAGCAAACTACACCTAATCATGGTGAATACGCCTAACTTCTTTATCACAACAGATGAAGCTAAAGCCAAAATAGAAAACTTCACAAAAGATTTCAATTTAAAAGACTGTACAACGGTAATTTACAACGATGCCAGTGTAGAAAGCGGCATTTTAAATTATGCCAAATCTATTTCAGCCGATTTAATTAGCATAAGCACACATGGCAGAAAAGGTTTATCTCATTTTTTTAATGGCAGTATAAGTGAAGATCTGGTAAACCATGCCAATCAACCCATTATGACCTTCAAAATCAAAGAATAATACTCATTTAAAACCTTAAATTTAGCGCATAAAAAAATCCTAATCTTAATAGATTAGGATTTTAGCAATTTTGTTGGCCTACTAGGGCTCGAACCTAGACTCTTCTGGACCAAAACCAGACGTGTTGCCAGTTACACCATAGGCCAATGCTTGATTGCGGGTGCAAATTTATAACAAAGTTTGGTTTCTGCAAGCTTTTTTTAAAAAAATTTTTATTCTCCCCTTAAGGTTTCCTTAAAAAGGTATTGTAAACCATATTTATTATTAAATTCGCCTTCATAAAAATAAAGAAAAATTCATGACCAATTTCAACTTTAAGAAATGGAATACCATTTTAGGATGGTTTGCTTTTTTAATTGCTCTTATAACTTACACCCTAACTACCGAACCTACTGTAAGCTTCTGGGATGCCGGAGAATATATCTTAACCTCAGCAAAGTTACAGGTTGGTCACCCACCTGGAGCTCCGTTATTTCAAATGCTTGGTGCATTCTTTTCGATGTTTGCCTTAGAACCTTCTCAGGTTGGTTTCATGATGAATATGATGAGCGCCATATCTAGTGCCTTCACTATTTTATTTATGTTCTGGACCATTACATTGTTATTAAAAAAACTAATAACTAATGATGAAGAATTAAACCAAAATAAAGCAATCGCTATTCTAGGAAGTGGTTTAGTAGGTAGTTTGGCTTTCACTTTTACCGATTCGTTTTGGTTTAACGCTGTGGAAACCGAAGTATATGCCATGGCAACACTTATTATGTCTGTGATGTTTTGGCTAGGGTTACGCTGGGAACAGGACATGGATAAACCTCGAGGTAACCGCTGGTTAATTTTAATCTCCTTTATTATTGGTCTGTCTTTTGGGGTACACTTTATGGGGTTATTAACCATTCCGGCAATTGGTTTAATCTACTACTTTAAAAATTACAAAACCATCACCCTTAAAAACTTCATTATTGCCAATGTTGCTTCGGTTGCGGTTTTATTATTTGTATTTAAATTATTAGCACCTAATATTCTTAAAATATTTAGTGCTTCTGAAATATTCTTTATTAACACAATAGGTCTTCCTTTTAATTCAGGAACTATTATTGCTGGCATTGTATTGGTTGCTCTTATATATTACGCTTTAAAATACACCAAAACTAAAGGTTACACACACTTAAACACAACCGTGCTTTGTTTAACGTTTGTTATCATTGGATTTTCAACCTGGTTAATGCTACCTATTCGAGCTAACGCTAATGTGGTAATTAACGAAAACAATCCATCCAGTGCCAGAGAACTTTTAGCTTACTACAACTTAGAACAGTATCCGGAAACCCATTTATTCTACGGGCCACAATTTACCGATCAATATGCCTTTTTAGATGAAAACAATCCGTATGTAGACGACAAGCCTAAATACGAAAAAGACGAAGAAAAAGGAGAATACGTTATTGTTAACGATTATAAAAACGCGAAACAAAACTACAATTCTAAACACGCCTCTTACTTACCACGTATGTGGAGTGCTGAGCACGCGGAAAATTACATGATGTTTACCGGATTCTTAAATTTCAAATTAAAGCCAGAACATCAAATGGATAACCAACTTCGCAGCGCCATTAATCAATTTAAAAATGATGTAGCCCAGGGTAATGTAGACCGCGAAGGCTACAACACCTTTTTAAAGCGTTTTAAAAGCTATATCGATATTGAAAAGCCAAGCTTAGCCGACAACATTAAATACATGTTTCAATATCAATTAGGATATATGTACTGGCGTTACTTTATGTGGAACTTCTCAGGAAGACAAGATGATATTCAAGGTAAATACGACAACCACGGAAACTGGATTACCGGCATCAAACCTATTGATGAAAAATTACTTGGGCTATCGCAAGACAATCTGCCCAGCGATGTTAAAAACAATAAAGCCAGAAACACCTATTACTTATTACCTTTCCTTTTAGGATTGGTTGGTTTCTTCTTCTTGTTCAATAAAGACAAAAAAGTATTCTGGACCTTGTTGGTTTTCTTCCTGTTTACAGGAGTCGCTATCCAGGTGTATACTAATGTACGTCCGTTTGAACCAAGAGAGCGTGATTATTCAGTTGTAGGATCATTTTACGTTTTTGCTCTTTGGATTGGTTTCGGAGTTTATGCCATTTACGATGCTGTTAAAAAATTAGCACCTTCAAAACTTACTGCCCCGGCAATCACTATAGCTTGTTTAGTTTTAGTTCCGGGAATTATGGCTGCCAACAACTGGGATGATCATGACCGTTCAGGAAAATACACCGCCAACTCTATGGCTAAAATGTATCTGGATTCCTGTGAAGAAAACGGTATTTTATTTACTATTGGTGACAACGATACTTTTGCGCTTTGGTACGCTCAGGAAATTGAAGGATACCGCACCGATGTACGTGTGGTAAACACCAGTTTATTCCAAACCGATTGGTACATCGACCAAATGAAACGTAAAGCTTACGAAAGCGACCCGATTCCGTCACAGTTAACACATAACTTATACCAATATGGAACCAACGATTATATTGTTATTGAAGATGTGATTCCTGATACTCTTCAAGTAAAACAATTTTTAGATTTTGTTGCGAGTGATAATCCGAAAACAAAATACAAGTACGTTTTACAACAAAACAATATCGACATCTCTCAGGTACGTCGTCAAGATTTAAATGCTACCTATTTACCTACACGTCATTTACGTCTTCCGGTAAATAAAGAAAACGCGTTAAAATCAGGCATCGTAAAACCAAAAGATGCCGATAAAATTGTACCATACATTGATCTTACTATAACCGGTAACGCCCTTTATAAAAACCGTTTATTAATGCTGGACATTGTTGCCAACAACGACTGGAAACGTCCTATTTATTTTACTGGCGGAAGTTTTGGTGATGATGATTACATTTGGATGAAAGACTATTTACAATTAGATGGTTTATGCTACAAATTAGTTCCTATTAAAACACCTATCAACAAATCAAATCCGTTTGACATGGGCCGTGTAGATAGCGATTTAATGTACGAAAAAGTGAAAAACTGGTATTGGGGTAACAGTGGTAGCCCGGATATTTACCACGACACCGAAACTCGTAAAAACTCTATTACATACAGAAGTAACTTAGCGCGTTTAATAGAACAGTTATTAAACGAAAACAAACTGGATAAAGCTGAAGAAATAGCCGATATAGCTATGACGAATATGCCGGTTGACTACTTTGGTTACTACACACTATTAGAACCATATATAAGTGCGTATTATGAGGTTAACAATAAGGAAAAAGCTGAAAATTTATTCAAACAGGTTGCTAAAAAATATCAGGAGAGTTTAACCTATTACAGTAGTTTATCTATCGATAGCCAGAACAGAATGTTCGAAGAAATCTATACCGATATTCAGCGTTATAAAGCTCTTGTAGATGTATTGGCAAAATACGATCCTAAATTCGCTGAAACAGAAGGTGATATTTTCAACAATCATTTAATGTTATTTAAGCATTTTTATGGAGATCAAGCCGATGAAGACTATTACGCTCCAGAGGAAGAAGACACAACCTTCAGTCCACAAGATAGTAGCGCAGATATCCTTGATTAAGATATGCCTACGTCTTTTGTAAAAATACCGGTAGTTATAAAAAAGATGTTCCCAAACTATGTTTGGGACGTCTCTACTACCGAAAAAATCATTTACCTTACTTTTGATGACGGACCTACTCCCGAAATCACAAACTGGACATTAGATACTCTTAAAGCTTACAATGCCAAAGCCACATTTTTCTGCATTGGTAATAACGTGGAAAAACATCCTGAAATCTTTCTGAATATTCTAAAAGAAGGGCACGCTATCGGCAACCACACACACAACCACCTTAAGGGCTGGAAAACCGCTACTGCGGATTACTTGCAAAATATAAAACAGGCACAAACTACTATTGCAGAGCAGAAATTTGAAGACAAGTCTGTAACCACAAATCTATTCAGGCCGCCTTACGGTAAACTCAAACCAAAACAAGGGAAAAACCTATTAGCCTTAGGTTATAAAATTATTATGTGGGATATTATTTCGTTTGACTGGGATAAAGATATAACCGAAGAACAATGTTTAGAGAATGTCATTTCTAAAGCTGTAAACGGAAGTGTTGTTGTGTTTCATGACAGCTTAAAAGCCGCAAGAAACATGCAGTATGCACTACCAAAAGTATTAAAACACTTTACAGACAAAGGGTATCGATTTGAGGCGATTCCGCATTAAATATACTGTTGAACAATACCAATAATGGTGTTAGCGTCCTGTTCTCCACTTTGACGCCATTTCATTTCACCGCCTTTATAGATTATTAGTGTTGGTATCGCTTTTACACGTAAAGCTTCAGCAAGTTCTCCGTTTTTTTCAACATCAATCTTAATTACTTTTGCCTTATCGCCTAACGCTGCTGCAACATCTCTTAAAACAGCGTGCATTGTAGAAGACTGTTCATTCCAATCAGTAAAAAAATCTAACAACACTGGAATTTCTACATCAATAAGTTCCCCAAATTTTGACATACTTTATTGTTTATGAGTCAAATATACTTTTACAAACCTACACATTTTTTTCATATTACGAATATTCGCATAGTTTTACTTTATATTTAACAATGCCTACTTATAAAAATACGCAATTTCTTTAGGAAATACAACATTTCTTAAGCAATCGATATTCGTTACTAATTCGAGATGCCTTAAAAGCAAATTAAGCTTAAGCCGTAGCAGTACCTTTTTTAAGTTCGATAACGGTAATTTCAGGCCAGATACCCACACGTCCGGGAAATGCCAAATAGCCAAAACCTCTGTTTACATTAAGGTATTGCCCCATTTCATTATACATCCCAGCCCAGTATTTGTAACGCCATTTTGCAGGACTCCATTTAAACCACCCCGGAATTTCAATACCAAACTGCATCCCGTGTGTATGCCCACTTAAAGTAAGATGGTAATGATATTCATCATCCTTCACCTTTTTTTCCCAGTGTGTTGGGTCGTGACTCATCAATATTTTGAAGTCATTGGCATGCACATCTTTAGTCGCTTTCTTAAGGTCTCCGGCCTTCTTAAATCCGCCGGTTCCCCAGTTTTCAACACCTACTAAAGCCAATCGTTGTCCGTCGCGTTCTATAAATCGACTTTCATTCAACAACAAATCGAAACCTATTTCCTTTTGGTGTGCTTTTAAATCTTCCAAATTTTGATGTTTCGCAGCCTCAGAATCCCAAGACACATAATCGCCATAATCATGATTCCCCAAAACAGAATACAAGCCATCTTTAGCATTTAATTTTCCGAAGATTCCTAAATAAGGTTTCAGCTCTTCGGCTTTATTATTCACCATATCGCCCGTGAATAAAATCATATCGCTTTCCTGCTCATTAATCAGGTTAATCGCATAATCTACCTTATTAACATCATCAAAACTCCCCGAGTGAATATCACTCACCTGTGTGACTTTATAACCATCGAATGCATCTGGTAAATCATCAAAAGTCAAAGTATATTTTAAAACTTTAAAATTGTATTTTCCTTTATAAATTCCGTAGATAATCGATGCAAAGGGAATCGCAGCAACACCCAAAGCAATCTTGCTTATAAACTGACGACGCGAAGCAAAATAGTTCCCTTCAGCCGAACTTCCTTCGGTAAAATATCGGTAAATCGCCTGAGGTATCCTGAATATATCTTCACCCAACATGGCAACCAATACAATCATTTTAGGCACCAATAAAGCTATAAAAAAACCAAACGCAAAGGCATGTCTGTGGCTAAAGCCATCACTTCGGTTAAAACCGTAATAGTTATAAACAAAATTACCAATAACCAATAAGGAAATAAGCCAATACAAGCCTAAAATCCAATTGTTTTTTGTGACCGTTCTAAAGGCTTGAAAGGCATATAAATCGGCGATGATGTAAATTATAATAAAGATGAGCCAACGCATCATAATCGTTTTTTTATCAAATATAACTGAATTTAAACTCTAAAATAAATGCTGAAATGCTTTTAACGCTACCTTAAGACTTCCTTGTAAGTAAGTTAACCAACTATGCGTCAGAACCTGTAACAGCCAAAATCTGCTTTATGGTTTTGATATCGGAATACGACTTTATGGTTTCATCAAAAAACTTAGCACTATTCATAGATACCTTTGGGGTTTCAATAACCGTTTCTATGGTTGATGCCGATACATGTATTTCTGAAAAACCAGCCGACCTAAACTTGCCTGCATTTTCGGGTTTAATTCCACCCCCGGGAAGAATATTTAACTCACCTTCAGTTTTATCTTTTAATTTCTGAAGTAGAGCAAGTCCTTTTTCTGCTGAAGATTCCTGCCCTGAAGTTAAAATGCGATTTACCCCTAAGGCTTTCAATTGTTCCAAAGCCTCTTTTGGATTAGAAACCCAATCGAAGGCACGATGAAATGTAAATTCTAATGGTTTTGAAAGTTCAATAAGCTCCTTTGTTTTTTCGGTATCAATCGTGTTATCATGATTCAAAACCCCTGAAACAATCCCAGCACAACCCAATTCTTTACACAATGCAATATCATGTTTCATAATGTCCATTTCGTCATCATTAAACGTAAAATTCCCACTTCTTGGACGAATTAAAACAAATACGGGAATAGATAAACTTTCCATCACTTTTTTAATAAGTCCGAACGACGGTGTTATTCCACCAACTGCCAGTTCTGAACACAATTCAATACGATGCGCTCCGGCCTTTTCTGCGTTAAGCGCTGATTCAAATGAGTTTGCGCAAACTTCTACTATCATAACTTTCAATTATAAAACAAATATACACATTCAAAAACACTAAACAGCAAGACAAAAAATTGATTTTAAAACACGCCTCAACCTATTTAAAAGGCAATTATCCCGTAAGTTTTTGTAGTTTTGAACTTCTTATAAAACAATACATATGTCTGATCAAAAACGTCTATTTTTAGTTGATGCCTACGCCTTAATCTTCCGTGGGTACTACGCCTTTATAAAGAACCCAAGAATTAACAGCAAAGGTATCGACACCTCAGCCATTATGGGTTTTATGAACTCTCTTTTAGATGTTATTAAACGTGAAAGACCAGACCATTTAGCCGTTTGTTTCGACAAAGGCGGAAGTACCGATCGCGTGGAAATGTTTGAGGCTTACAAAGCCAATCGCGATGAAACTCCGGAAGCTATAAAAGTAGCTGTACCTTATATTCAGGAAATCCTGAAGGCTATGCATATTCCAATTATGGTTAAAGAAGGCTATGAAGCCGATGATGTTATTGGAACACTTTCTAAACAAGCTGAAAAACAAGGGTATCAAACGTTTATGGTAACCCCTGATAAAGATTTTGCCCAACTTGTTTCTGAAAACATTTTTATGTATCGCCCAAAATCGTTTGGCGGTGGATATGAAACCTGGGGTATCGAAGAGGTGAAAAAGAAATTCGAAGTTACCGATCCCTTACAAGTTATTGACTTTTTAGGAATGATGGGTGATTCAAGTGATAATATTCCCGGTCTACCTGGTGTGGGAGAAAAAACAGCCAAAAAGTTTATTGCCGAATACGGTAGCATGGAAGGCTTGCTGGAAAATACCCATGAACTAAAAGGAAAGATGAAAGAGAAAATTGAAGCTAATAAAGATCTTGGTTTACTTTCAAAAAAACTGGCGACTATCATGTTGGATGTACCGGTGGAATTCGACGAACATGACTTTGAAATGTCTACGCCAGATATTGAAAAAGTAACCACTATTTTCAACGATTTAGAGTTCAGACAGCTTTTAACCAATTTCTTAAAAACGTTTTCAACAAGTACTGAAGTTGCCCCTGCTCAAGTAACCGCAACTACCGAAACCGGAAAAACAACCGAAACCAAAAAAGAACCTGCTTCAGCTGGAGCCGGACAATTCTCTTTGTTTGGAGGTGGAGATGATGAAGAAACTACTGAAACAAGTTCAGCATACACCAGAAAAACAGCAGAAACCACATCGCACTTTTACCAAAGTGTAGCTTCAGGCATGGCAACCAAACTATTCATTAAAAACTTAATGAATCAAACCTCGGTGTGTTTTGATACCGAAACCACAGACCTTAATCCATTAGCTGCTGAATTGGTCGGCATCGCCTTTTCATGGGAAACGGGCAAAGGCTTTTATTTACCATTCCCGGAAGATAAAAACGAAGCTCAGGAACTTATCGAACAACTACGTCCGTTTTTTGAAAGTGAAAGCATCGAAAAAATTGGTCAGAATTTAAAATACGACATTAAAGTTTTAGCCAAATACAACATCACCGTTAAAGGAAAATTATTCGACACCATGTTGGCTCATTATCTGATAAATCCGGATATGCGTCATAACATGGATGTTCTGGCTGAAACCTATTTAAATTACACACCAATTTCAATTGAAACTTTAATTGGTAAAAAAGGAAAGAATCAGTTATCGATGCGTCAGGTGGCATTAGACAAGCAAACCGAATATGCCGTAGAAGATGCCGATATAACACTTCAGCTTAAAGAACATTTCGAAAAAGAATTGGGCGAAGCCAATACACAAAAGTTATTTGACGATATTGAAATTCCGTTATTACGCGTATTATCGTCCATGGAACTGGAAGGCATCAACTTAGATAAAGACTTTTTACATAGTCTGGCAGAGCAGTTAGACAACGATATTAAAACTTTGGAAAGTAAAATTTACGAGATTGCCGGAGAAGAATTCAATATCGCCTCTCCCAAACAATTAGGTGATATTTTATTTGAAAAACTAAAACTGGTAGATAAACCTAAAAAGACCAAAACAGGACAATACGCAACTTCCGAAGACATACTAAGCTACTTAGCTAAAGACCACGACATCATTCAGTACATTTTAGATTTCAGAGGATTATCGAAACTAAAAAGTACTTATGTTGATGCGTTACCGCTTCAGGTCGATGACGTTACCCATCGCGTACACACCGATTATATGCAAACTGTTGCAGCAACTGGTCGTTTAAGCAGTAACAACCCGAACTTACAAAATATCCCGATTCGTACCGAACGCGGACGACAAGTGCGTAAAGCTTTTATTCCGCGTAATGAAAATTATACCTTACTGGCTGCCGATTACAGTCAAATTGAGCTACGAATCATAGCCGCCTTAAGTGAGGAAGAAACCATGATTAATGCCTTTAAACATGGTGAAGATATTCACGCATCGACAGCTTCAAAAGTATTTAATGTACCTATTGAAGAAGTGACTCGTGAACAACGTAGTAATGCTAAAACAGTAAACTTCGGAATTATTTACGGCGTTTCTGCTTTCGGATTAAGCAACCAAACCAATTTATCTCGAAGCGAAGCAAAAGAGTTAATTGATACGTATTACGAAACCTATCCGAAGCTAAAAAACTATATCAGCCAGCAAGTCGATTTTGCTCGCGACCATGGTTATGTCCAAACCGTTTTAGGACGCCGCCGTTACTTAAAAGACATCAACTCTCGTAACGCCGTAGTTCGTGGTGCTGCCGAACGTAATGCCGTAAATGCACCCATACAAGGTAGTGCTGCCGATATTATTAAAATTGCCATGATTAATATTCATAAGAAATTAGAAACGGGCAATTTTAAAACCAAAATGCTACTTCAGGTTCATGACGAATTGGTGTTCGATGTATACAAACCAGAACTAGACACCATTAAAACCTTAGTAAAAACCGAAATGGAAAACGCTTACCAATTAGCCGTTCCGTTAGATGTCGATTTAGGCACAGGCAATAACTGGTTAGAGGCGCATTAAAACACTTCTTACACCCGATGAATAGCATCAATCACCTTAAACTATGCTATTCATCGGTATTTTTTACACATTCTTTCCGATGGTCTGAAATTCAATGATTTTCATCAAATAATTTTCGAACAAAATGTATTTCTTCCTTCATTTGCTGCTCCCTCAATCTACTAAACAATAGTGTTTATTAGCAGCTTAACCATACTTAAAATGAAAAAAACTACACCAATCTTTCATTTAATAGCCTGTGCTATTATCTCATCAGCAACATTTTTTGTTTGTCAACAAGAAGACTTATCTTCTGAAGAATTATTAACAGCTAATGCTAAAGCAAGTACCTCCCTAGTATCTGAAACATCTACGGCAACGCTTAAAGAATATTCGGATGATTGCTCTGCCATGTGTATTGAAGAAGGTTCAAATACATTCTATAAAAAATCTGGACTAAAATCTGACGGAGCAGGAGAAAGTGATAATTCTAAAAATCTAAGCTACGACGTTTACAACACCGAAACAGAACTTTACGTATATGTAACTTATACAGCGACTGGGAAAAGTAGCTCTAAAATAAAATTCACCATTGACATCAATGGTAATGAAGTTGAATTTAAAAATATCGAAACTGGAGTAACAAAATTTCATAAAATTACTTTACCTGAAAACTGGCAAGCTTGCGATGAAATTCCATTCTCGATTGGTGGGAATGGAGATGATTTAGATATTGATGATTCTTATGCCTTAGTTGGTATTTGCCAAGATACCTGCGAAGAAAGTTTTAGTTACGAAGCAAATGACGATGGCAGTTATACATTTACATACAGTAGTTCTGAGGATTTAACCAATGCGGAAGTTATATTTACTTGTCCTCATATTACTGATTTCAAAGCTTTAGACGGAAAAGTATACGACGTTAATCCAGGCCAATCTCAAGGAAAAAACACCGTATTAACATGGACAGGAAACCTTGAAGCATGTACACCAATAACCTTTACTCTTCTTTTTGAAGCAGACTGCAATCAAAACCAAGCTAATTTTGCAAACTTATTTACTGACTTTAAAGTGAATGAGATTTCTAAAAAAGGTGATGCCGAAAACATTAAATTTGATTGTCCAGCTGAATAACTTCAACTAAAAAAACCATATATAATGCCTGATGCTAAAACATCAGGCATTATTGTTTTAGAACTTTACTGTTACATTTTGTTAAACTTAAGGTAATAGCTCGCTCAACTTCATGGGTTTAATTATTTTTAACCAAATTATTAAATGCAACCTATGAAATTAAGCTTTACTTACCTTTTCTTTTTAGTGTCCTTTGTTTCCATTGCCCAAAAAAAGACACTTGAATTTTCGGATATCCAGCAATGGAACAGCATAAAAAACGAAGCCATTGCCCCTAATGGACATTTTGTAGTTTACGATTTAGAACAAGACAACTCCGATAGCCATCTTCATTTAACATCTAATAAAGAGAAAACCCTTTTAGAATACTTCAGAGCCACAAAAGGGCAATTTACTTATGATTCTAAATTTTTAGCGTTTACGATTAAACCTTTAAAAGATAGCGTAGACGATATGCTTCGTCATAAGGTAAAAAAAGACAAACTTCCTAAAGACTCATTGGCTATTTACAACCTTGACACCAAGGAACTGGATAAAATAGGAAATGTAAAATCATACCTGTTGCCCGAAAAATGGTCAGGTTATGTGGCTTATCTTTTAGAAGAGATAAAAGCTCCTAAAAAAGAAGCAAAAACAGATAGCACCGATACGAAAGAAAATAAAAAAGAAGCGAAACCTAAAAAGGTGAGCAAAAGCAATGGGTTTCATTTGGTGATAAGAAATCTGAACACTAAAGTACAAGACACGTTTAAATTCGTAACCAACTATACATTTGCCAAAACAGGCAAAACCTTAGCATTTTCAACCACTGGCGAAAAAGATAACGAAGGCGAAGGCGTATATATTTACGATTTTAACACCTCGAAATTAACCAAAATTTATTCAGCTAAAAAAGCTAAATACAATAAATTAAGTTTTAGCGAAACAGGAAAACGTTTTGCTTTTGTGGTAGATACAGATACTACGAAAGTTCAAATTCGCCCTAACGAATTATACGTTTGGGAAACCGGACAAGAAACAGCCAGTAAACTTTACGATAATACCACAACCCCGAAAGGCTATTTGGTTTCCAAAGATGGCACCGTTCAATTCTCGAAAGATGAATCGAAGTTATATTTCGGACTAAGAAAACCGCCTGTTATTAAAGACACGACTTTATTAAAAGACGAAATTGTAAATGTAGAGGTCTGGACGTACAACGAGCCAAGACTATATACGGTTCAGGAATTACAGGTAAAAAACGATACGATTAAAGCTTACGAAACTGTTTATAACTTCAATACGAAAAAAACAGTTCAAATTGAAACGGAAGCTTTTCCTTACTCATCTACTACAGATAAAGGCAACTCCAATATTACATTAGCAAACACTCCAACACCTTACGCTTTAGAAAGCCAGTGGACAGGAAGAAGCCTTAAAAATTATGCCATTGTAGATACTAAAACAGGAACGCAAACCATCATTTTAAAAAAGACGCCTAGTGCCTCATTAAGTCCAAAAGGCGCATTTGTTTTTGGTTATCATTCTATCGATAGCACCTGGTTTACCTATAACGTTAAGACGAACAAATATGTAGAACTGACTAAAGGAAAAGTCTTTTACGACGAATTAAATGATTCGCCAGATTTTCCACATGCCTATGGAACAGCAGGATGGATGGAAAACGATAAATACATTTTACTTTACGACCGGTACGACATCTGGAAATACAACCCAAATTCAGGAGAAGCAACTAACCTAACCAATGGCCGCGCTAACAAAATAGTATATCGTTACATCAAATTAGATAAAGAAGAAGAATCTGTTAGTTCGAAAAACAAATGGTTATTATCAACATTTAATGAAACAACAAAAGCCGGAGGTTTCGCCGAATTCAACCCAAAAAACAGTGCATTAAAAGAACTTGAAACAGGTAATTTCAGCTATAGCAAACCTGTAAAAGCAGAACTAAGCGATGCCTTATTATTTACTCGCGAATCGTTTAAAGAATTCCCAGATTTAAGATTAACCGATTTAAACTTTAAAACCCAAAATGTTTTAAGTGATGCCAATCCGCAACAAAAAGATTACAACTGGGGAACCATAGAATTGGTAAAATGGACGTCTCTTGACGGAGAAGAATTAGAAGGTTTATTGGCTAAACCCGAAAACTTCGACCCGAATAAAAAATACCCGATGATTGTGAATTTCTACGAACGCAGTTCTGATGATATCCACAAACACAGGTCTCCATCATTTGGTCGTTCAACCATTAGTTACAGCTATTATACCAGCCGTGGTTATGTTATTTTCAATCCGGATGTAAAATACCGGGAAGGCTACCCTGGTGAAAGTGCTTTAAGCTGTGTGGTATCGGGAACTAACGATATCATTAAAAAAGGTTTTATAGACAAAGACAACATCGGTTTACAAGGTCACAGTTGGGGAGGTTATCAAATAGCGCAACTGGTAACAAAAACCAATATATTTAAAGCAGCCGAATCTGGTGCGCCCGTAGTAAATATGATTAGTGCTTACGGTGGAATTAGATGGTGGACCGGTTTAAGCCGTCAGTTTCAATATGAGCATACCCAAAGCCGTATTGGAGGAACACCATGGGAATATCCAATGCGTTACATTGAAAATTCACCAATTTTCAACCTTGATAAAATCAATACCCCTTTATTAATTTTACATAACGATGCCGACGGACACGTGCCATGGTATCAAGGCATTGAATTTTTTGTAAGCTTACGCCGTTTGGGGAAACCTGCCTGGTTCTTAAATTATAACGACGAACCACATTGGCCGCTAAAATACCAGAACAGAAAAGACTTCACTTTAAGAATGTCTCAGTTTTTCGATTACTATTTAAAAGGAGCTGCAAAACCACTTTGGATGGAGCGCGGTGTGCCCGCTACTGAAAAAGGCATTAATCAAGGCTATGAACTTATAGAAGAATAACCCTAATTTTTATAAAACAAAAAAAGCCTTGTATCTCGATACAAGGCTTTTTTTATTCTCACGAATTATCGCTTCTTATTTTTAGATCTAAACTTAGCTTTATCCTTACGTTGATTAAAAGGCACAGCATCATTAAACGTATGCTTAGGTTTACCTGGTTTATTTTTTCGCCATGAATCATTTTCAGGCAATAGAACTTTTAACAAATCCTGACGTCCTAACTTACTTAAGGTATTTCTAATCCAGGCTTTATTTTCATCTTTATACCAAAAGAAGAAACGATGTTGCTCATCCTTCTCTTTTCTTGTCTTTGGGGTTTTTACCTTCTTTAAAGTATACGGATGATAGCCACTGTAATAAATTACCGTTGCTACCGTCATAGGCGTTGGTGTGAACCCTTGTACCTGCTCCAGCTGAAAGCCCATATCTTTGGTTTCAGCAGCCAGATTAGCCATATCTTCAGCTTCACATGCCGGATGATTAGATATAAAATAAGGAATTAACTGAAGCTTCAGTTTGTGCTTAACATTAATCTTATCGAAGCGCTCCTTAAATTTATGGAAATAGGTAAACGATGGTTTACGCATCAATTTTAAAACAGGATCACTGGTATGTTCTGGAGCTACCTTAAGTCTACCTGAAACATGCTTCGTCATAACCTCTTCGGTATAATCGTCAAGTTCCTTAGGATCTGCATTTTTATTAAATTCCGGAACCAGCATATCATGGCGAATACCACTACCAATAAATGATTTTTTCACCTTCGGATGACTATCTACTGCCTTATACAATTCCGTTAACGGCTTGTGTGAAGTATCCAGATTACTACAAATAACCGGCGAAATACATGAAGGCGCTACACACTTATCGCATATAGACTGAATTTTACCCTTCATTTTATACATGTTTGCACTTGGCCCTCCAATATCAGACAAATAACCTTTAAAGTCCGGCATATTAGCCACCTTATCAACTTCCTTTAAAATAGACTCCTGACTACGAGAAGCAATAAATTTACCTTGGTGTGCCGAAATGGTACAGAAACTACAACCCCCAAAACACCCACGGTGGATATTTATAGAGAACTTAATCATTTCAAACGCTGGAATTGGTCCGCGCTTGTTATATTTTGGGTGTGGTAATCGTGTATAGGGTAAATCGAAAGAGGCATCAATTTCCTCTTCCGTCATGGTTGGATACGGCGGATTAATCATTAAGGTTTTATCACCAACCTTTTGAAAAATTCGGCGTGCAGCCAGTTTATTAGACTCCTGCTCTATAACCTTAAAGTTAGAAGCATAGGCCTTCTTATCCTTTAAACAGGTTTCATGCGATGCGATTTCAACATCTTCCCAATTACTGTTTTTTGGTATGCTTTCATCTGCACTCACCATTACCGCAGTCTGACTAATAGTATTTAAACTTTTAAAAGGTACACCTTTCTGAAGCAAACGCACGATTTCACGCAGTGGTTGCTCTCCCATTCCATATACCAGCATATCAGCCTTAGATGATTCTAAAATAGTCGGCATCAATTTATCACTCCAGTAATCGTAATGTGTCACACGACGAAGAGAGGCTTCAATTCCACCAATTAATACGGGAACATCAGGCCATTTCTCCTTTAATATATTAGAGTAAACCGTCGTGGCATAATCCGGACGAAATCCTATTTCACCATTTGGCGTATAGGCATCTTTATCTCGACGTTTTTTATTAGCGTTATAATTACTAATCATCGGGTCCATACAACCACCGGTAACCCCAAAAAACATTTTAGGACGACCAAGCTTAACGAAATCCTGAAGATTGTCGTTAACATTAGGTTGAGGCACAATAGCCACTTTTAAACCATAACTTTCTAAGGTACGACCAATAACAGCCGGACCAAAGGTTGGATGATCCACATAAGCATCTCCACTAAACAGGATAACATCAAGTTCTTCCCATCCGCGTATCTTCACCTCTTTGTTTGTGGTAGGTAACCAATCTGAAAGTTGTAATTCTTGCATAACGCTGCAAAATTAATCAAAATTCAGCTCTTGATACTTATTTATGAAAGCTTTGTGAGTTTTTTGAAGGTCCTAAAATCTAAAATTGACATTTAAACGTTGTAAAAAGTGTTTCAACTAAAAAATAATAACTCACAAATCTCTTTAAACGACAAATCCACAAACAATTCATTATAATATAATTACACTTAAAATGACCAATAATATATGAATTTAAAAAGCTGTATAAAAATAAGTTAGCACACTATTTGGTAATCAAATAATTAATCGTAAATTTGCAAACTCTTTTTGAGAGAGGAATGTTTAATAAAAATTAATTAAAAACGTGGACACATTAAGCTACAAAACAGTATCAGCTAACAAAGCTACTGCAGATAAGCAGTGGGTTTTAGTTGACGCCGAAGGACAATCTTTGGGTCGTTTAGCTTCTAAAGTTGCAAAACTTTTAAGAGGAAAACACAAGCCTAGCTTCACACCTCACGTTGATTGTGGTGATAACGTAATCGTTGTTAACGCTGAGAAAATCAACTTAACCGGAAACAAGTGGAACGATAAAACTTACGTTCGTCACACAGGTTACCCAGGTGGACAAAGAACATTAACAGCTACAGAATTGTTTGGAAAAGATCCAGCAAGAGTTGTTGAAAAATCAGTAAAAGGAATGTTACCTAAAAACAAATTAGGAGCAGATTTATTCCGTAATTTAACAGTTGTTGTTGGAACAGAGCACGCTCACGCTGCACAAAAGCCAACTGCAATTAACTTAAACGAATTCAATTAATGGAAGTAATTCACAAAATTGGCCGTAGAAAAACGGCTGTTGCTCGTGCGTATGTTGCCCAAGGAAGTGGTAACATCACTATTAACAAAAAAGACATGACTAGCTACTTTACTACTGCTACATTACAGTATAAAGTTAAGCAACCATTAGTTATGACTAACAATGAAAGCAACTTTGATATTACCGTAAATGTATATGGAGGTGGTATCACTGGTCAAGCTGAGGCAATCCGTTTAGCTATTTCTCGTGCTATGTGCGAAGTAGATGCTGAAAACAGATTAACTCTTAAACCAGAAGGATTATTAACAAGAGATCCAAGAATGGTAGAGCGTAAGAAATTCGGTCAGAAGAAAGCTCGTAAGAAATTCCAGTTCTCTAAACGTTAATATCTATTTAAAAAAATTAATAACAGTTATTGTTGTTGTCCTTGTTTGTAAAACAGGATTTAGTTTAGCATCTAAATGGTTAAGGCGAATATTCTATGACCACTTAATCATTGCTAATTCAACAGAACGTAAACTATTACAAAAATGGCAGTAGAAGTAAAAGAATTACTTGAAGCAGGTGTACACTTCGGACACCTTACTCGTAAGTGGGATCCAAACATGGCTCCTTACGTATACATGGAGCGTAATGGCATCCATATTATCAACTTATATAAAACTGCAGCTAAAATTGACGAAGCTGGAGAAGCGTTAGCAAAAATCGCTGCTTCTGGTCGTAAAATTTTATTTGTTGCAACTAAAAAGCAAGCTAAAGATATCGTTGCTGAAAAAGCAGGAGCTATCAACATGCCTTACATCACTGAAAGATGGCCAGGTGGTATGTTAACTAACTTCGTTACTATTAGAAAAGCTGTTAAGAAAATGGCTTCTATCGATAGAATGAAGAAAGATGGTACTTTCAACACGTTATCTAAAAAAGAGCGTTTACAAGTAGATCGTTTAAGAGCTAAGTTAGAGAAAAACTTAGGTTCTATCAGCGACATGACTCGTTTACCAGGTGCTTTATTTGTAGTTGATATTAAACGTGAACACATCGCGATTAAAGAAGCTCAAAAATTAAACATTCCTATCTTTGCTATGGTAGATACTAACTCTGACCCTCGTCAGGTTGATTATGTTATCCCAGCAAACGACGATGCTTCTAAGTCAATCGATAAAATCTTATCTCATGTTACAGCTTCTATTTCTTCTGGTTTAGCAGAAAGAAAAGCTGATAAAGTTGAAGGAGACGCTCCTAAAGCTAAAAAAGTTGCAGCTAAAACAGTTGCAGCTAATGAGGAAGAATAATTAACATTTACGCAATATAACTAAGTCGTTTAATTATTTTCTTTGCTAAAATATTTGAACGACTTTTTTTTAAAATTTAAAATACATGGAATCTACAGTAAAAATTACAGCAGCAGAAGTTAACAAGTTAAGACAAGCTACTGGTGCAGGGATGATGGATTGTAAAAAAGCTTTAGTTGAAGCTGGTGGAGATTTTGATAAAGCAATTGAAGTTTTACGTAAACAAGGACAAAAAGTAGCAGAAAAAAGAGCTGACAGAGATAACTCTGAAGGAGCTGCTGTTGCTAAAATAAACGCAGATAACACTTCTGGTGTTGCTATTGTTTTAGGATGTGAGACTGATTTCGTAGGTAAAAACGAAAACTTCGTAAAATTAGCTAACGATTTAGCTGATCTTGCATTAAACTACAACACTAAAGAAGAATTCTTAGCTGCAGATTTTGGTGGTTTAACAGTTGCTGATAAATTAGTTGAGCAAACTGGTGTTATTGGTGAGAAATTAGACATCACTTCTTTCGAAAGATTAGAAGCTCCTTATGTTGGTTCTTACGTTCACATTAACAAAATCGCTGCTTTAGTTGGTTTATCTGCAAAAGTAGATAACGCTGAAACTTTAGTTAAAGATGTAGCTATGCAAGTAGCGTCTATGGGTGCTACTACTTTATCTTACAAAGATTTCGATCCTGCTTTCGTTGCTTCAGAAACTGAAGCTAGAATTGCTGTAATCGAAAAAGATAACGAAGAGTTAGCTCGTTTAGGAAAAACACTTAAAAACGTTCCTAAATACATCTCTATGTCTCAATTAACTCCTGAAGTTTTAGCTCAAGCTGAAGAAGATGCGAAAGCTCAATTAGCTGCTGAAGGCAAACCAGAAAAAATCTGGGCTAACATCTTACCAGGTAAAATGGATCGTTTCGTTTCTGATAACACAACTCTTGATCAAGAGCAATGTTTATTAGACCAAAACTTCATTAAAGATGACAAAATTAATGTTGCTAAATATGTAGCTTCTTACGGTGATGTTGTAATCACTGGTTTCAAAAGAGCTTCTGTAGGTTAATCTACTTAACAACAAAAATATAAAACCATTGTGCTTCACCGTGCAATGGTTTTTTTATACACCAATCTTTAGTTTACAAATTGCCTAAAAAATTCACTTTAGCAATTTAAGATATTGATTATATTTGCACAACCTGAGTAAACAAATAATGAAATACAAAAGAATACTCCTTAAATTATCTGGCGAGGCCCTAATGGGAAATCGTCAATATGGTATAGATCCAGAACGTTTAGCCGAATATGCAAAAGACATTAAAGACATCACCGATAAAGGTGTAGAAGTTGCCATCGTTATTGGCGGCGGAAACATTTTTAGAGGCGTAGCTGGGGCAAGCAACGGTATGGATCGTGTACAAGGAGACCATATGGGAATGTTAGCCACCGTAATTAACGGTTTAGCATTACAAAGTGCCCTTGAAGATGCCGGAATACCTACTAGATTACAATCAGCAATTAAAATTAACGAAGTTGCCGAACCTTTCATTAGAAGAAGAGCCATGCGTCACCTTGAAAAAGGTCGTGTAGTTATTTTTGGCGGAGGTACCGGAAATCCTTACTTCACTACAGATTCTGCAGCCGTATTACGTGCCATAGAAATTGAGGCCGATGTAATTTTAAAAGGAACTCGTGTTGATGGTATTTACAATGCTGATCCTGAAAAAGATGCCAAAGCCACTAAATTTAATTTCATATCTTTCGATGATGTTTTAAGAAAGGGCTTAAAAGTTATGGATACTACGGCATTCACCTTAAGTCAAGAAAACCAGTTACCAATTATCGTTTTCGATATGAATAAAAAAGGAAACCTTTTAAAAGTCGTTTCCGGAGAAAATGTTGGAACCGAAGTTAACCTATAACATTTGGCGTAATTTTTGAAACATTCATTTTTACTTAAAAGCTAAAAACATGAACGAAGACATTCAATTTATACTAGACACAGCAAAAGAATCGATGACTAATTCTATAAAACACTTAGAAAAGTCGTTTGTAAACATTCGTGCGGGAAAAGCAAGTCCGGCAATGTTAGGCAGTGTTATGGTAGATTATTACGGGTCTCAAACACCATTAAGTCAGGTAGCAAACGTTAACACTCCAGATGGTAGAACCATTACCGTACAACCATGGGAAAAAAAGATGCTTCAAGAAATTGAAAAAGCTATCATGATTGCAAACTTAGGCTTCAACCCAATGAACAATGGTGATACCATTATTATCAACGTGCCGCCTTTAACAGAAGAGCGCAGACGTGATTTAGCAAAACAAGCTAAATCTGAAGCTGAAGATGCAAAAATTAGTGTAAGATCTGCAAGAAAAGATGCTAACAACGACATTAAAAAGTTAGAGGACGTTTCTGAAGATTTAAAGAAAAATGCTGAAATAGACGTACAACATATTACTGATAAGTACGTTAAAATGGTTGATGAACTTTTCGAAGTGAAAGAAAAGGAAATCATGACCGTATAATATAAAAAAGCGACATTAAGTCGCTTTTTTTTGCAAAACCTGAAGCTTTTTGGCTGCAACTATGTTAAAGCATTTCTTTATTATCCTTTGTTTTTGTGCTTCATCAATGTTGCAGGCACAGTCATCATCTATAGATACCAATGAAACCGTTAAAGATTCTTTAAAGCGGAAAGCTTTTATCGAACATTTAGGCAATGGTTATTTCCCTACTAAATACTTTAATTTCGACTTACGTTATTTAATAAAATACAACCAGTACGAAGCCCTAAGAACCGGACTTGGAGGAATAACAAACGATGCCCTTTCAAAATCATTTCGTATTAACGGATATTTGGTTTACGGATTTGGAGACGACAAATTTAAATACAATGCTGGTGGTGCCTATCGTTTAGCCAAAAAAACAAACACATGGCTTAGCGCTTCATATACAGATGATTTACAGGAAACAGGAAGCACCAAATTTTTAACCGACAAACGCTTCTTTCAATTTTTCGAGCCACGCTTACTTAACATCAGTCTTTTTCATGCGCATGTTACAAAAACGCTTGGTTTAGAACACCAGATAAATCCAAAACTAATAACTGAGTCTGAATTTTCAATAAGCCATATTGATCCCACTTATAATTATGCATATGTCGTAGACAATCAATCGTTTTCAGAATTCGACATCAGTTCGGCAAAATTTGCTGTGCAATGGAGTCCGTTTAGTCATTACGAAGATTCCCGACAGGGATTGAAGGAAGTCGAAAAAGGGTTCCCTAAGTTTACTTTTCAGTATACTAAAAGCTTCAAAGATGCTTTTAAAAGTGATTTCAATTTTTCAAAATTCGATTTTAGAACGATTTATGAATTTGGTGATGAAAAAGCAAGTTATTCTCAAATTGTATTAGTTGCAGGAATAGCCAATGGCGATATTCCGCTAACACATTTGTACCACGCTTACCCAAATAATATTAATAAAGAAACCATCTTACAACGTTTTTCGGTAGCAGGTATTAATAGTTTTGAAACTATGTATTTTAATGAATTCTTTTCAGATAAATTTACAACACTTCAATTTAAACATTACCTAAAACCTTTCAATGTTTCTCCAAGCCACAAACCTCAAATGGTTTTAATTATGCGCTATGCCTTGGGAAGTATAGACCATCCGGAACGTCATGAAAACATAACCTTCGGCTCTTTAGATAAAGGCTATACCGAATCGGGCTTCGAACTTAACAAATTACTTTTTGGCTTTGGTTTAAGTTTCACTTACAGATACGGTGCTTACCACCTGCCTAACATAGAAGATAATATTGCTTTAAAATTTACATTTAACGTGACTTTATGAGGTAATACACTTGTTTTTCCTACCTTTGCCCAACTTTTATTTAAGGCATGCTTAAACTTTTTACAAAACACTTTTGGGACGTTGTTGCGCGACTTATTCTGCGTAATAAAATAGCCATACTTCTTGGTATTTTAATCATCACAGTTTTATTCAGTACGCAATGGAAAAATATGCGCTTCACCAATACCGAAGCCAATTTGCTACCAGACGACCACGAGGTTAATATTAAGTATAACGACTTTCTAAAAATCTTTGGAGAAGAAGGCAACCTTATCATTCTTGGTGTTAAAGATTCTACCCTTTTAACCGTTGAAAAGCTAAACGCCTGGAACAACCTTGCACAAAGCTTTAAACAATACGACGAAGTAGAAACTGTTGTTTCTGTTAAAGACCTTCAGAAATTGGTAAAAGATACAGAGCATGAAAAGTTTGCTTTAGAACCTTTTATTAAAGACTCTGTTTCTTCAATGCAACAAATAGAATCTTTAGAATACGAACTCTTTAACAAATATCCGTTTTACGATAATGTTTTATTCAACAAGGAGACTAAAACGATTAGAACTGCAATATATTTAAAGAAAGATATTGTAAATACCTCGATTAGAAAGGACTTTGTAGCCAATACCCTTGAACCTAAAATAAAAGATTTTTCAAAAGCCTATAATCTAGACGTGCGTATTTCGGGTATGCCTTACATACGTACTTTAAATGCTCAGGTTATTGTTAGTGAAATTGGATGGTTTGTTGGTGCAGCTTTATTGGTAACATCACTTATATTCTTCTTTTTCTTCAGATCGTTCAGAGCCACCTTTATTTCTCTTATTGTGGTTAGTATAGGCGTGATGTGGACTTTAGGAATCTTAGGAGCTCTTAATTATGAAATCACCGTACTTACCGCTTTAATTCCGCCGCTTATTATTGTTATCGGAATTCCGAACTGTATTTTCTTAATCAATAAGTACCAGAACGAAGTAAAGAAACACGGGAATAAAGTAAAGTCGCTACAACGTGTTATTACCAAAATTGGTAATGCTACTTTAATGACTAACATTACAACCGCTTCTGGTTTTGCTACCTTTATACTTACAGAAAGTACTCTTTTAAAAGAATTTGGTATTGTAGCTTCATTAAGTATCCTGGCTATTTTTGTATTGTGTTTATTGATTATTCCAATCATTTACACCTTTTTACCTTACCCAAAAGACCGTCACTTAGAACACTTAAACAAACGTTGGATTGGTGGTTTTGTCGACTGGATGGAGCGCATGGTAAAACACGAGCGCATTGCTATTTACTGTACCGGTTTGGTTTTACTTATTGTTAGTATTATTGGAATTTACCAGATAAAAATTACAGGAAGTTTAATTGAAGACATGCCTCAGGATTCGGAATTCGTTAGCGATATTCGTTTCTTCGAAAAAGAATTTAACGGTATTATGCCTGTTGAAATCATGATTGACACCAAACGTAAAAAAGGCGTTATGAAACTGGCGACTTTAAAACGAATGGACGAATTACAGGAAGCTATTAACGAAATTCCTGAATTATCGAAACCTATTTCGGTTGTAGATTTAGTAAAATACTCTAAACAGGCTTACTACAACGGAAACACAAAATATTACCAGTTACCTACCAGTCAGGAAAACAGCTTCATTTTATCATACGCCAAGAATTCATCATCAAATGTCGACTTACTGAAGAACTTTGTTGATAGTACGGGGCAATATGCTCGTATCACTACGTTTATGAAAGACATTGGTACCGAAAAAATGGAGCGTATTGAAGAAAACCTTCAAACTAAAATAGATAAGTTATTCCCTGCTGAACGTTATACGGTAACCATGACAGGTAAAGCCGTTGTGTTCCAAAAAGGAACAAAATACTTAGTTAAAAACCTGGTAATCTCTCTATCTTTGGCCATCATTTTAATTGCCCTTTTCATGGCTTACATGTTCAGATCGTTTAGAATGATTATCATTTCATTAATACCAAACTTACTACCTTTACTTATAACAGCTGGTTTAATGGGCTATTTAGGTGTCCCTATAAAACCATCAACTATTTTAGTTTTTAGTATCGCCTTTGGTATTTCGGTAGACGATACCATACATTTCCTTGCCAAATACCGTCAGGAATTACAAGCCAGACACTGGAAAATTAAACCATCGGTATACGGTGCATTACGAGAAACTGGTGTAAGTATGTTCTATACATCTATTGTATTGTTCTTCGGCTTTTCGGTGTTTACCATTTCAAGCTTTGGTGGAACAGTAGCCCTAGGTGCATTAGTATCGACTACCCTATTATTCGCGATGTTGTCGAACCTTTTACTATTGCCTTCGTTATTATTATCGTTAGAGCGTAGTATAGCCAATAAAGAAGTTTTAAAAGAGCCTTCAATAAATATTATTCCGGAAGAAGACGATAACGAAGAATAAGCGTTTGTCTTGGTTTTAATATAAGCAGGCTAAATTTTATATTTACATTATTAATTTTATTACCTATGAAATCATATACCGTTTCAGAATTATTATCTCAAAAGGTTGCTCCTAATACTGAAGTTGAAATTAAAGGTTGGGTAAGAACCTTTAGAGCAAATCGTTTTATTGCCTTAAACGACGGATCGACTTTAAACAACATTCAGTGTGTTGTAGATTTTGAGAATTTTGATGAAGCATTATTGAAACGCATTACTACGGGTGCTGCGGTTCACATTAAAGGAGACTTGGTAGAAAGTCAGGGAAAAGGACAAACTGTTGAAGTACAGGTTAAATTTGTTGACGTTTTAGGTGATTCAGACCCTGAAACCTATCCTATTCAACCTAAAAAACACTCGTTTGAATTCTTAAGAGAGAATGCACATTTACGTACCAGAACAAGTACATTTAGTGCGGTTATGCGTCTACGTTCTGCTTTGTCTTTTGCAATTCACAAGTACTTTAACGAAAACGGATTCTACTACATGCACGCACCAATTATTACTGGTAGTGATGCTGAAGGTGCCGGAGAAATGTTTAGAGTAACCAATTTAGATGCTAAAAATGCACCTTTAAATGAAGCTGGAGAAGTAGATTACAGCAAAGATTTCTTTGGTAAGGAAACCAACTTAACGGTTTCTGGACAATTAGAAGCTGAAACTTACGCGATGTCTTTAGGCAAAGTATATACTTTCGGACCTACTTTTAGAGCTGAAAACTCAAACACCTCTCGTCACTTAGCCGAATTCTGGATGATTGAACCAGAGGTTGCCTTTATGGATTTACCTGGCAACATGGATTTAGCTGAAGACTTTATGAAATCGGTTATTAAGTACATTTTAGATAACAATAAAGAAGATTTAGAGTTTTTAGATAACCGTTTACAGGAAGAAGACAAGAAAAAACCACAGGCTGAGCGTAGCGAAATGACTTTAATTGAAAAATTAAAATTCGTTACCGATAATAACTTCAAACGTGTAAGCTACACTGAAGCTATCGATATTTTACGTAACAGTAAACCAAACAAAAAGAAGAAATTCAAATATATTATTAACGAATGGGGTGCCGATTTACAAAGTGAACACGAGCGTTACCTAGTAGAGAAACACTTTAACTGTCCGGTAATTTTATTTGATTATCCAGCAAATATCAAAGCCTTCTACATGCGCTTAAACGATGATGGTAAAACCGTTCGAGCTATGGATATTTTATTCCCTGGTATTGGTGAAATCGTGGGTGGTGCACAACGTGAAGAGCGTTTAGATGTTTTAAAAGAAAAAATGGCAGCCATTGGGATTCCAGAAGAAGACCTTTGGTGGTATTTAGATTTACGTAAATTTGGTACGGCTGTACACTCTGGTTTTGGTTTAGGTTTCGAACGTTTAGTAATGTTCGCAACCGGAATGAGCAATATTAGAGACGTAATTCCGTTCCCAAGAACACCACAAAACGCCGAATTTTAGAAAACATCAATATAATGGTTACACATCAGTAAAAGTTTTTTTACTTTTATCTTTTACCAAATCACAGTATGCTCAAGCAACATTTACAATTTAAATTATCGCAAAAGCTATCGCCGCAACAAATTCAATTGATGAAATTGATACAGTTGCCTACACAAGCTTTCGAGCAACGTATAAAACAGGAACTGGAAGAAAATCCTGCTTTAGATAGTGGTAAAGAATCTATGGATTCTGACTTTGATAGCGATTTCGACAATTCAAACGATGAATACAACGACAATGAAACCATTGGAAACGATGATATTAATGTTGATGAATACTTAAGTGACGATGAGATTCCCGATTATCGCATGCAGGCCAATAATTACAGCAGCGACGATGAAGAAAAAAGCATGCCATATGCTGCTGGAACCTCATTCACCCAACACTTAATTAGTCAGCTTAACACCTACAGATTAGACGACGAAGAACGAGAGATTGCCGAATTTTTAGTTGGCAGCGTTGATGAAAGCGGATATATTCGTCGTTCTCTAACCGATATTATGGACGATTTGGCATTTACCCAAAACGTTTATACTACCGAAGAGAAAATAAATAAAGTATTAAAAATTGTTCACCAGTTAGATCCTTCGGGTGTTGGAGCCCGAAACCTGCAAGAGTGTTTAAGCATTCAATTACACCGCAAGGATAAAACTCCCGATACCGAATTGGCTATTGATATTATCGATAATGCTTTCGAATTATTTACGAAAAAACATTACGATAAATTATTACAAAAATTTGATGTTACCGAAATACAACTCAAAGACGCCATTCATGAAATCGAGCATCTAAACCCAAAACCCGGAGGATCTTACGCTGGTAATAACCGCATTGTAGAACATGTGGTTCCTGATTTTGCCATTAGAATTGTTGATGGTGAACTGGAGCTTACCCTTAACGGTCGAAATGCTCCAGAACTTCATGTTTCAAGAGGGTATAACGACATGCTAAAAGGCTATAAAGAGTCTAAAGAAAAGTCGCAATCTCAAAAAGACGCAGTAATCTTCATCAAACAAAAATTAGATGCTGCCAAATGGTTTATTGAAGCCATTAAACAACGTCAGCAGACTTTGTTTGTGACGATGAGTGCGATTATGCATTACCAAGAAGAATACTTTTTAACTGGTGATGAGCGCAATTTAAAACCGATGATTCTTAAAGATATTGCCGACGAGATTAATATGGATGTTTCAACGGTTTCAAGAGTTGCTAATAGCAAATATGTCGACACCCCTTACGGAACAAAACTAATCAAGGATTTCTTCTCTGAAGCAATGAAAAATGATCAGGGTGAAGATGTTTCTACTCGAGAAATTAAAAAGATTTTAGAAACGGTCATTGAAGAAGAAAACAAGAAAAAGCCCCTAACCGACGAAACCTTAGCCACTATTTTAAAAGAAAAAGGTTATCCTATTGCCAGACGTACGGTTGCAAAATACCGAGAGCAACTTGACATTCCTGTTGCCCGATTACGTAAAAAGATATGATGAATAAGATTTTAAAAAGTATTTCGTTTGTTTTTCATCCGTTAATAATGCCACTTCTTGGTGTTATTTTCTACTTTTCAAAATCACCGCGTTTTATTCCTCAGGAAATCATCCAGGCCAAGTTAGTTTCGCTTTCTATTCTAACTATTATTCTCCCGATCTTACTGTACTTTTTGTTGAAAACATTGGGCAAAGTAAAATCTATTTACATGCCAACAGCACAGGAACGCATATTACCCTTAGCATTAAACTGTATTGTTGTAATCGTTATTCTTCAGCGTATTTTAACGCCAAATCAAATTGTTGAGCTTTACTATTTCTTTTTAGGTATTTTAATCTCCTCAATGACCTGTTTAATGCTTGCTGTATTTAAGTTTAAAGCCAGTATTCATATGATGGGTATCTCTGGATTGTTTATGTTCTTTATAGCTTTAAGTATTCATTTTAGCATAAACATAAACGGAACTTTAGCTTTAATGAGCATTATAACAGGAGCAATCGCTACTTCAAGATTACATGTAAATGCCCATACGTATTTAGAGTTAATTTTAGGCCTTTTTGTAGGTATCCTACCTCAATTACTTTTAGTGAATTATTGGTTATAACACATAGAACATAAGTCCTATTTTAATGTTGTTCATGTCTATGGTTTGTCCGTTAATTTGATTCTCTTTAGAAAAAATTGGAGACAAGGCATAATACATGTAAGCGTTCCAGGTATTGTAACCAAAACTTACAGTGAAGCCATACTGAAACTTTTCAAATCCTTTTACATTAGTATAACGAACATCTCCTAAATCTCCCCTGTACTTTACTCGGTTTCTAAAAATATAACCTAGTTTAAATCCTGTATAAATACGCCAGAATTTATATTCTTCGGGTGTAGAAGTTCGCCATCGAAACTCAAAAGGCATTTCAACAAGATGATTAGAGAATTTATTTTTGGTGTAGGTATCACTTTCTAAAATGAGATTATACGTAGTTACCTGATTATCATCCTGACTGATATGTAAATTATGGTAAAATGAATTTGCTGAATAGCCTAAACCCAGACCTAAAGCAACGTTTCTCCGTTTGTTTAAAGGCATGTCTTTTATAATCCCAAGGTGAATACCATTAGAAAACCCATTTTGAGAGAGGTCTACAGGCCGATTACCAAACATGTTATAAGTTATGCCAATATAAAACTGATCTTCCTTATAAAGCGAATCTACAACCTTTTCAATGCCGTTTTGGGCCATCACTTGATAGACCCCTGCAATCCATAAAATAACAAAACATATTTTGCTTCTCATTAAAACCAGATTTAGACTCAATACTTAACGAGCTATAAATTTATAATTAATTCTAACCCTATAAAAAATAAAAGCGTTTTGATGTCTCAAAACGCTTTTAAATATAAAATTAAGAATTAAAATCTATTCGCCTGTTACACTACCTTTTTTAGTAGTATAATTAATTTTTAGCGCATTTACTTTACGCAATTCCTTCTTAATATCCATTATTAGTCCCATGTTTGCATCTTTATCTACTTTTAAAGCAGTTGATAAGAATGGAACCAACTCTTCTCTTTTTGATGCGCGCTCGGCTGCAATAAAGGCAGCGATCTCGCTAACATCGGCAAATTTATCATTTAGCTGAATTTTAGCCGCTGTACCAAATTGCTTAGTATAATTTTCACTTGGTTTACCTGCATAAATATACATTACCAAATCTTTCTTATCTAACTTTTCAACCTGATCAGCAAATGGCAAATTATTTTCAACCATTAATGTATTTTGCCTCATTACGGTCGCAACCATAAAGAAGAATAATAACATGAATACAATATCGGGCAGCGATGCTGTAGATATTGCCGGCATATCGCCGCTTTTTTTCTTATTAAATTTAGCCATAAAATGTTAAATTTTAATTATTGTACTTCTGAAAGCTTTTGAGGATAATCTACTTTTATCTGCTCAATTTGTTCCTTCAATTTAGTTTTATTTCCTGGCCAATTTACATCATCATAATTAGCTTCCATTTCAGCAAATGTCATTCCGTACTGCGATTTTGCTCTACGATCTCTTAAAACATTGTATGCAGCTACTAATTCATTTTGTACTGCGATATATGTTTTATAAGTAGTTTCACGCTCATTCTTTAACGAAATAATTGCTTTATCTGGATTATCCGATGATTCCGAATCTTTTTTACCGTTACAGTAACTACAAGAACCATCTCCACCATTATCTAAGAACTCTATAGCAGCCTGTCTAAGATCTTTAATTTCCATTAATTCATCTTCTACAAGTAACTGATCTTTTCCATTTAATAAAACTTCAAAGATGTTCTTCTTTTTAATTGTTGGAGGCTGAACGTTTTCATCTTCCATAGGTGGTAACTTACGGTTGATTCCTGCATCTGTTTCAATAGTAGTTGTTACTAAGAAAAATATTAACAGTAAAAACGCGATGTCGGCCATGGAGCCTGCATTTACTTCTGGAGCTGCTCTTTTTGCCATATCTTATTTTTTTATTTGTGTAATAATTTTTTAACTGTTGAAAGCAATGTTGCTCCAATAGCAGTAACTGAAAGGATATAGAAAGCTATTAAACCAGCACCTACATTTTTAGAGATTGCTTCGGTAATACCTAATCCTTTTGCGTTAAACTGAGCTAAATCTAAATCTGTACCAGAAGAAATTCCGTAAGAGATTAAGATTACAGCAAAAAATAAACCTACAGTTAATAAGGTCTTTTTAATGTTGCCTGCGAACAGACCTTTTACAACGTATATAACGATTAATGCCAATACAATGAAAAGCACGATATAAGTAACATAAAGAATGTTATCTATTAGCCCTTCAGAGTCTGAGGTCATAATCATTAGTGCTAAGATAGCACCAACGATACCCAGAGCATACGCTATATATTTAAGAATTGTATGTAATTTCATAATTCGAGTTTTGTTTTATTATTACTTTTTGTTTCTGATTAATAGATCCATTAACGTAATAGAAGCATCTTCCATAGAGTTAACGATACTATCAATCTTAGCAATAATGTAGTTGTAGAATACTTGAAGAATCATCGCTACAACAAGACCGAATACTGTTGTTAAAAGTGCTACTTTAATACCACCTGCTACAAGAGAAGGTTGCATATCACCAGCTGCCTCAATTTTATCGAATGCCTGAATCATACCAATTACCGTACCCATGAATCCTAACATCGGTGCTAATGCGATAAATAATGAAATCCAAGAAACGTTTTTCTCTAATTGTCCCATTTGAACACCACCGTAAGCTACAACAGCTTTCTCAACAGCGTCTAAACCTTCATCTGTTCTATCTAAACCTTGGTAGTAAATAGAAGCGATAGGCCCTTTAGTATTTCTACAAACTTCTTTAGCAGCTTCTACTCCACCTGAGTTAAGAGCATCTTCTACTTCTTGAGTTAATTTTTTAGTATTTGTAGTTGAAAGATTTAAAAAGATAATTCTCTCGATAGCAATTGCTAAACCTAAGATTAAACACAAAAGTACGATCCCCATGAATCCTGGACCCCCTTCAATAAATCTCTTTTTTAATTCTTGATGAAACGTAAGCTCTTCAGCAGGAGCATCAGCAGCATCATCTTGTGTAGTTGTTACAGTTGTAGTAACTGCAGTTGTGCTTGCATTTGTAGTTGCATTAACAGTTCCAAAAGCCATCATTCCAGTAATGGCAAGGATAGAAAATAATCTTTTCATGTTCTAGATCTTAATTTTATTAGTTAAAGTGTTAAAGATATAAAAAAAATACAATTTAAAAACATATTTCAGCAGAGAGAAAGGGATTCGAACCCTCGATACGCTTTTGGCGTATACACACTTTCCAGGCGTGCGCCTTCGACCACTCGGCCACCTCTCTGTAATTTTTTTTTAAAGCACTTTTTTCGGGGGGTCAAAT
Source organism: Aestuariibaculum lutulentum (assembly GCF_032926325.1). Lineage (NCBI taxonomy): Bacteria > Pseudomonadati > Bacteroidota > Flavobacteriia > Flavobacteriales > Flavobacteriaceae > Aestuariibaculum > Aestuariibaculum lutulentum. The sequence continues at coordinate 1,731,702 of NZ_CP136709.1, read as the reverse complement.
AACGAAAAATTCTTTGAACCTTAAAATTTTAACCGTTAATTTTAGGTCATTTCTCCTCTTAATTGTGTTTCGTAGGCTGTTTTGAATACTTTACTCGAAACATTTTGCCCTAACATGTACATTAATTTACTTAACGCAGCTTCAGTCGTCAGGTCTTTACCTGATATAACACCTATATTTTTCAGCTCATTACTAGTTTCGTAATGTCCCATCATGACACTTCCTCCTGCACACTGAGTAATATTAACAATATGTATCCCTTTATTGATAGCTTCTTTTATACTATTTAAAAACCAATCTTCGGTTGTGGCATTTCCTGCACCATAAGTCTCTATAATTACTGCCTTTAGGTCTTCAGTATTTAAAATATTCTGAAAAACTTTGGAAGACATTCCTGGAAACACCTTAATTAAAGCAATATTGGTATCTAAATTTTTGTTCACCTGAAAGCCTTTTTTCAGACTTGGCTGGTATAAATATTCATAATTAACTTTTAAGTGCACACCTGATTCTGCTAAGGCAGGATAATTAAAAGATGTAAACGCCTGAAAATGCTCGGCATTTATTTTTGTTGTTCGATTGGCACGGTAAAGTTTATATTCAAAATATAAACACACCTCTTTTATAACTGCTTTTCCCTTGTCCTGAAGTGAAGCTACCTGAATAGAGGTGATTAAATTCTCCTTGGCATCGGTACGCAGATCTCCAATAGGTAATTGCGATCCTGTAAACACAACAGGTTTTGCTAAATTTTCAAGCATAAAACTTAAAGCTGAAGCTGTATAGCTCATGGTATCACTTCCATGTAAAACCACGAAACCATCAAACGCCTCATAATGAACTTCTATTATTTCAGCTATTTGCACCCAGTAAGCCGGATTCATATTACTGGAATCAATCGGTTCATCAAACGACACTGTATCGATGTTACAATCTAATAATTGTAACTCCGGTATTTGCTTCAACAGGTTTTTAAAGTTAAACGCTTTTAAGGTTCCTGTTTTGGCATCTTTAACCATACCAATGGTACCTCCTGTGTAAATAAGTAATATGTTTGGTTTTGATGGACTCATTCTATTGAAGACTTTAAATTATATACCAAATACGTCTTTGGAGTTCTGTGTAGTTATGTTCGCAATATCTTCTTCACTCCTATTATATAAGGAAGACAATTTTTCTAACACCTTAATGATATAGGAACTTTCATTTCGTTTCCCTCTATATGGAGTTGGCGACAAGTAAGGTGCATCGGTTTCTAAAACAATATGCTTTAAATCGATTTCATTTAAAAACTGATCAATTTTTCCATTCTTAAATGTTGCAACACCACCAATGCCCAGCTTCATATTATAGTATATAGCTTTATGTGCTTGTTCTAAAGTTCCGGTAAAACAATGAAAAACACCAAATAAATCATCTCCTTTTTCTTCTTCTAAAACTTCAAAAATTTCATCAAATGCTTCACGACAATGGATAACGATTGGTAATTTATATTGTTTCGCCAATTGAATTTGATATTTAAAGGCAATTTTCTGAATCTCTAAAGTGCTCTTATCCCAATACAAATCAATTCCTATTTCACCTACCGCATAAAAATGCCTGGCAGCCAACATGTCTTCAACATGTTTTAATTCTGCTTTATAATTCTCCTGAACATGTGTTGGGTGTAAACCTGTCATTAAAAACATATGCTCCGGAAAATCCTTTTCAAGTTGTAACATCGATTCGGTATAGGTCGAATCGATAGCAGGAATAAAAAAACGAGAAATGCCAAGATCAATCGCACGATTAATCATCTCATGTCTATCTTCTTCAAAAGCTTCACTATATAAATGTGTATGTGTATCGGTAATTATCATGCGGTAAAAATAAAAAAGTAAAGACTTTTAATAGCTGTCTTTTAGATAATTTTAGTTTTAAAAGTACATTTGGAATACATTCAATTTTATATTTTTTTAACTCTAGTATCACACTATTTATACTACTTTTAAACCATAATAAATTACTATGGAAGATACATTAGGTCATTTTCTTCTTGATAAAGGATACACGAAAGTAAAGTTACGCTTTACAAAAACCAATCACTTTGAAATAAAAGCCATCTTAAACGGAGTAAAAGGCCGTTTTATTCTGGATACCGGAGCATCAAATTCCTGTGTTGGCTTTGAAGCCATTAACACTTTTAACCTTAAGGTAAAAGATTCTGAAATTATGGCGGCGGGTGCCGGTGCCATAAACATGGAAACTAAAATGTCTAAAAAGAATAAATTAAAGATTGGCAAATGGAAACAAAACAAGGTGGTTTTAGTCCTTTTTAATCTTAGTCATGTCAATACCGCTTTAATTAATCATAACTCAAAACCGGTTGACGGCATTATTGGCGCCGATATTTTAAAAAAATCGAAGGCTATAATAGATTATGAAAAGAAATACATATACCTAAAGTTAGAAAATTAGTATATTTACTGTACAAAACTAATAGCAGAAAATACTCCCTTTCATTAAATGAAGCCATCTATTGTTATTGCAGATGACCACCCTCTTATGCTTAGAGGTATGTCTGATTTCTTAACTTCCAAAGGATTTGATATCGTTGGAAGCGCGCAAGATGGTAATGCCGCTTACAATCTTATTGTAAAGCTAAAACCTGAAATTGCGATTTTAGATATAAGAATGCCGTACAAAACAGGTTTAGAGGTAGCTGAAGCCTGTAAAAAGAACAGCCTTCCCACAAAAGTTATTCTAATAACTTTTGATAAGGAAGAAGAACTCTTTGATCAAGCCAAAGAATTCAACGTATACGGCTATATTTTAAAGGAATTTGCTGTTGAAGAAATAGAAATCTGCATTTCGCATGTAATAAAAGGGGAACCCTATTTTAGTGAAGAAATAGCTTCTTATCTAAACATAAACAATCATAGTAACAGACCTAAGAATTTAGATTTACTTACCAAATCGGAATTAAAAATTGTAAAATTGGTTGCCGAAAACAAAACCAGTCAGGATATTGCAAACGAATTATCTATATCTGTGAGAACAGTAGATAAACACAGAAGCAACGCCATTAATAAACTGGAACTTGACGACAAACCTACATCTTTAGGAATCTGGGCAAATAACCACAAAGCATTCCTTTAAAAATAAGTAGAACTGCGTATTTTTTTTATGCAAAACACTGCTTACCTTTACATTGCTATTAATTAATTCTTAGGGAGGATTATACAGGAGGCTCTGGACTTTATTGTTTGGAGCTTCTTTTGTTTTAGCCATCTTTCATTTGAAACAAAAAATAAGTAGAACTGCGTATTTTTTTTATGCAAAACACTACTTACCTTTACATTGCTATTAATTAATTCTTAGGGAGGATTATACAGGAGGCTCTGGACTTTATTGTTTGGAGCTTCTTTTGTTTTAGCCATCTTACATTTGAAACAAAAAATAAGTAGAACTGCGTATTTTTTTTCTCACAATTACTCCTTAATTTTATAATGCTATTAATCAGTCTCTTTAGAGGGAAGTATATATAAAAGCTGTGTCCTTACATACAGCGTTTTTAAATCAGACACCATTAATCACAAAATGTCTCCAAAAATGGAAAAGGAAAACGATTATATAAACAAATACTTTGTTATTGGCTTAGCTACATTGGTAGTCATTGTAATCGCAATAAACGTTTTAGTTTTATTTTAGTTAGTTTTTTAGTTAAATAAAAAAAGTACTAGCGAAACACTAGTACTTTTTTATTTTATTTAGAAAAGCTCTTGAATTATAATTCTAATGCTTTTTTAATGTCGTTATTCATTAATAACTCAACAGGGTTCTCGATACCTTCTTTTACAGCAACTAAGAAACCAACACTCTCTTTACCATCAATAATTCTATGGTCGTAAGATAATGCTACGTACATCATTGGGTGAATTTCAACTTTACCATTTACAGCGATAGGACGCTCGATGATGTTGTGCATTCCTAAGATACCACTTTGTGGAGGGTTAATAATTGGCGTAGATAACATACTTCCAAATACACCACCGTTTGTAATAGTAAATGTACCACCTGTCATTTCATCAACCGTAATTTGTCCATCACGAGCACGTAAAGCTAAACGTTTAACTTCAGATTCCACACCTCTGAAACTTAAGTTTTCAGCGTTACGAATAACAGGAACCATTAATCCTTTTGGTCCTGAAACAGCGATACTAATATCACAAAAATCGTAAGAGATCATTTCTTTATCGTCAATCATTGAGTTTACTGCAGGATACATTTTCAATGCTCTAACTACAGCCAATGTAAAGAAACTCATAAACCCTAAACCAACACCATGTTTGTTTTTAAAGGCATCTTTATACTCGTTTCTTAATTCGAATATAGGCGTCATGTTAACTTCGTTAAACGTTGTTAACATCGCTGTTGTATTTTTAGCTTCAACTAAACGCTCTGCTACTTTACGACGTAACATAGACATTTTAGTTCTTGAAGTACCTCGGTTTCCACCTGAAGGTGTTCCCATAGAAGGCACTGCTTTAACAGCATCTTCTTTAGTTACACGACCATCTTTTCCTGTTCCAGAAACTGAAGCTGCTTCAATACCTTTCTCAGCTAAAATCTTTTTAGCAGCAGGACTTGCCGACCCTGTTGCATAGGTTTTAGTTTCAGCTGCTGCAGGAGCTGGAGTGTCCGCTTTAGGAGCTTCTACTTTAGCTTCAGCTTTAGGAGCCTCACCACCTTCTGGTTTAGCTGCACTGGTATCGATTAAACATACTACTGCACCTACGGCAACAGCATCACCTTCTTCAGCTTTAAGGGTAATAGTTCCGCTTACTTCAGCAGGCAACTCTAATGTTGCTTTGTCACTATCAACCTCAGCAATAGCCTGGTCTTTTTCTACATAATCACCGTCTTCTACCAGCCATGTTGCAATTTCCACTTCTGTAATGGATTCCCCTGGCGAAGGCACTTTCATTTCTAAAATCATTATCTTATAATTTTAATTGAATTTTATACTTTTTATATAACTAGTTATTATCGAAAACAGCATTGATAACGTTGCGCTGTCTCTTTTTATCACGTGTACTTGATCCTGGTGCTGGTACCGAATTGTAAGGTCTAGAATAGCATGCTAACTTAACCAGCTCCATACGTTGTGTCATGTGCGTCCAAGCTCCCATGTTTTTAGGCTCTTCCTGTGCCCATGCATATTCTGAAACATTTGGATAACGGTTAATAACTTCCTGAATCTTATCTAAATGAAGTGGGAATAACTGCTCGATACGAACTAATGCCACATCTTCTCTTCCTAACTCTTCGCGTTCTGCTAATAAATCGTAGTAGAATTTACCGGTACAGAATACTAATTTCTTAACATTATCAGGATTTACGGTATCATCAATAACTTCCTGAAATGTTCCAGAAGCTAACTCATTAATACTTGAAATCGCTTTAGGATGACGTAATAAACTCTTAGGAGTGAAAACAATTAATGGTTTTCTGAAATTACGTTTCATTTGACGACGTAACAAGTGGAAGAAGTTTGCAGGTGTTGTACAGTCTGCAACAATCATATTATCATCTCCACATAACTGTAAATAACGCTCCATTCTTGCCGAAGAGTGCTCAGACCCCTGACCTTCGTAACCGTGAGGTAATAACACCACAATACCATTTTGCGCTTTCCATTTATCTTCAGCAGCCGATAAATACTGGTCGAAAATAATTTGCGCTCCATTACTGAAATCACCAAACTGTGCTTCCCAAATAGTTAAGGTATTCGGGTTAGCCATAGCATAACCGTAATCGAAACCTAATACCCCGTACTCTGATAAGAAAGAGTTGTAGATATACATCTCTCCTTTATTTTCAGGATTTGTATTTAATAGATTGATACGATCTTCAGAAATCTCATCACGTAAAATCGCGTGTCGGTGACTGAAAGTTCCACGCTCAACATCCTGACCTGAAATACGCACATTGAAACCTTCTTCAAGTAAACTTCCGTAAGCTAAAGTTTCAGCCATACCCCAGTCTAAAGCATCAGCTTCAAATACCATTTTGGCACGACCATCTAAAATACGTTCTGCTTTACGAACAAACTTAACACCTTCCGGAACAGTTGAAACTACTTTAGAAATACCTTCCAAGCGTTCTTTAGCATAAGTCGTATCCGTTGGCACTAACATACCATCTAATTCAGAACGCTCGAAACCTTGCCAACGCTCTTGCATAAACTCTCTTACTTTCGAAGAATCAGATTCTCTTGCCTTGGTATATTCAGACTCCAGAGTATCTTTAAATTCATCAACAATACCTTTTTTATAAGCAGCATCAATCGTGTTTTCAGCAATTAACTTATTTGAATAAAGATCAAACGGGTTATCGTGTTTCGCAATAGCTTTATATAATTTAGGCTGTGTAAAACGTGGCTCATCACCTTCGTTATGACCATATTTTCTATACCCTAATAAATCGATATAAACGTCTTTTTTATAACGCATTCTATAATCTAAAGCTAACTCTACAGCATGTACTACAGCTTCAGCATCGTCAGCATTAACATGTAATACCGGCGATAAAGTAACTTTAGCAACATCGGTACAATAGGTACTAGAACGTGCATCTAAATAGTTAGTTGTAAATCCAATCTGGTTGTTAACCACAATATGAACAGTTCCTCCAGTTTTGTAACCTGCAAGCTGACTCATTTGCGCCACCTCATAAACAATACCTTGTCCTGCGATAGCCGCATCCCCATGAACTACAATAGGAATGATTTTAGAATCATCACCATCGTAATCGTTATCAATCTTAGCGCGGGTAATCCCTTCAGCAACAGACGCAACGGTCTCTAAGTGCGATGGGTTTGGCACTAAGTTCATTTTAATATTTTTACCGTTTTGGTAGGTTTTATCTAAGGTCAATCCTAGGTGATACTTAACATCTCCATCGATATCAACATCTTCGAAATCTTTACCATCAAACTCACTGAATAACTCATGCATTGGTTTTCTAAAGATATTCACCAGGGTACTTAAACGTCCACGGTGTGCCATACCAAGAACACATTCTTTTACACCATACTTTTCTACAGCATAAAATAACACGTTACTAATTGCAGGAATTAAAGACTCCCCTCCTTCAAGAGAGAAACGCTTTTGTCCAACATATTTAGTTTGTAAAAAGTTCTCAAACGTTACCGCCTGATTTAATTTAGAAAGAATATACTTTTTCTTTTCTGTATCAAATGTTGGCTGATTATCATTTAAATTTAATTTACCTTGCCACCACGCAATCACCTCTGGATTACGCAGGTACATATACTCTACCCCAATAGAACTGCAATAGATTTTATCTAAATGCACTAAAATTTCACGTAATGGTTTTGCACCAATACCTAAAACTTCACCTGCATTAAAAACGGTATCTAAATCGTTTGCGGATAAACCAAAATTTTCAATTTCTAAAGTAGGCGAGTAAGATCTTCTGTCACGCACTGGGTTTGTTTTAGTAAACAAGTGCCCACGCATTCTATACCCATCAATAAGTTTTAAAACCTGAAACTCTTTTTGAAGATATTCTGGCATTTGCGCCGAAACACCTTCAACAATCTCTCCTTCTAAACCATAGTTTTCACTTCCAAAATCGTACCCTTGAAAAAAGGCTCTCCAACTTGGTTCTACGGCGTCTGGGTTCTCTAAATATTGATCGTATAAATCAGCAAAGTAAGCTGTATGCGCTGCGTTTAAAAAGGAATATTTATCCATTATAATATTTAATTCACTATCAATTAGTCAAATTTACCGGCAAAAATACAACTTTTGCGAATATTAGATGTTTATTTTGCTATATTTATGATTACCCTAACACGCTTATAATTAAAAATTAAATTTTTACTTTATTTTGTTGACATATTTTAAAGAACTAAGTATGATTACTTTAATAAATAAAAAGACTCTACCTCTTTTATTAGCAACTCTTTGGAGTTTTAACATTTTAATTGCACAACAATCAGAAAGTGATTTCTGGAAACACGTAAGATTTGGAGGCGGCATAGGCTTAAGTTTTGGAAACGGCTTTTTTAGCGGAACATTAGCCCCAAGTGCACTTTATGAGTTTAATAATAATTTTGCTATGGGCGTGGGGTTAAACGGCACTTATAATCGAAGTAAGGACTTTTATAAATCGACCATTTTTGGAGGTAGTTTAATAGGTTTATATAGTCCTGTTAATTCCATACAAATGTCTGCTGAATTTGAAGAACTTTATGTAAGCAGGAAATACGACAATAATATATTCCGAGATGACAGCTATTGGTATCCTGCCTTGTTTTTAGGTGCTGGGTATAGAAACCGAAATGTTACCTTCGGCATTCGTTACGATGTACTTTACGATAGAAACAAAAGTATTTATGCCGATCCGTGGGCGCCTTTTGTGAGAGTCTATTTTTAAATCCTTTGACTAAAATTAAAATGTTTCATAAATGTAATGTTTGTGACATTTAAATATGCTTTTATCACTACTTTTGCGGCGTGATAAAAACCTTGAGTCAAAAAATAACCGCATTCGTTCTAATTGTCATTCTATTAGCGCACAACATCAACACCTTGTTGATTATGGTCGACTTTGTTGCTAATCAGGATTTTATCGCAAAAACACTTTGTATTCAAAAAGACAACCAGCAGGGTTGTAACGGTAAATGTCATTTGCAAAAACAACTGGCTAAAAACGAAACTGGACCAGATAAAAACATTCCTCAGCAGGAAAACAAACGTATGATGTTAGATGCCTTTTACATTTCTAACATCAACACTATCGACCACCAAAATACAATTCAATTAACAGCTAAACACAAGCTGTTTTATAAAACACCTATAGTTTACGAAAATACTCTTACTGTAGACACCCCTCCACCCAATTTTTTGTAATTCTTATTTAATAGATTCCTGACTTCTAATTCATCCATTCACGATGTATTAGAGCAATTGCTTACGCGAAAATCAAAACAAAAAACATATTGCCTAAACGCTTTATGCAAATGGCTATACACGAAATTGAATTACAAAAAAATGAAACTTACACATATAATACCCTTAATCTTTATTACTATATTCTCTGTTAGTTGTTCAACCGATAATGACGACAACATAGTTAACGAATTGGATAATCTAATTAAAGTTCAAAACCTATCAAACGACACACATACTATTGAACTTTATACAACATCTGGCCAATTCTATACTGGCTACAATACCATAAGTGTTCGAATTATTGATAACGCAACAAAAAGCTATATTGAAAACGCTTCAATAGACTGGATGCCTGTTATGCAAATGCCAACCATGCAGCATTCGTGTCCAAAATCTGAGGTCTCAAAAGCTTCTGATAAAGAAACACTTTATGAAGGTTATATTATTTACCAAATGACCAACACCGATGGCTCTGGCTGGTCATTAACTATCAATTACACCATTGATGATGTTGAGTATACCGTTACCGATACCATTACCGTTTTACAAAATGAATTACAAAATGTGAGTAGCTTTATGGGAAGTGATGGTAAACGTTATGTTGTAGCCCTAATTGAACCAAGCAATCCAATAATTGGCATTAACAATTTAGTTGTTGGTCTTTACAATATGGAAACCATGATGTCTTTTCCTATGGTTGAAAACTACACTTTAACTTTAGACCCGAGAATGCCTGGCATGGGTAATCACAGTTCACCAAATAACACCGATTTATCATTCAACAGCATTGATAATATGTATCACGCCAATTTATCGTTAACCATGACAGGATACTGGGTTTTAAACTTAAAATTGATTGATTCCGAAAACATCATTTTAAAAGGTGAAGACGTTACCGAAACAAATACTCAGAGTAGTTTATATCTGGAATTAGAATTTTAAAACTCTAGCAACAGTATCGTGTTATATTTTAATACGATACTGTTCTTTAATATAGATACAAAATGAAAAAACATATTGTTCTCATTTTGGGCATAATTTTCAGTGGTATGTCCTTTGGACAAGAAACACATGTCATTACAAAAAAAGATACCACGCTGTTAAATGAAATTATAGTTATTGGCACCCAAGACCTGAGTAATTACCGTCAAGAAAAAACCTTATCGAGTATTGACGATTACTTAGAAAAATCGAACAGAATAACCATGATAAAACGTGGTAACTACGCCTGGGAACCGGCTTTAAATAACATGACAAGCGAACGCCTGAATGTAACTATTGACGGGATGCAGATTTTTGGTGCATGCACCGATAAAATGGATCCAATAACTTCGTATGTAGATGTCTCAAATCTGAAACAAGTAGCTGTGCATTCAGGACAGGAAGGCACTGAAAATGGTCATAATATTGGTGGCGCTATCGATTTGCAATTACCGAAATCTAAATTTAATCATTCGGGATTAAGGTCAAGTATCGATTTAGGCTACGAAACCAATGGCAACTACAAAACCGGAGGTTTAGAACTGGAATATTCAACCAAAAAGTTTTACCTAAATACGGATGGTATTTACCGAAAATCTGATAATTACGACGCCGGAAATAATACCGAAGTTCTGTTTTCACAATTTGAAAAATACAATCTGTCGACTCAAGCGGGCTACAAACTATCGGACAACCACAGTCTGGATGCTAATATTATTTACGACAAAGCCACAGATATTGGCTACCCAGCGCTACCTATGGATGTATCGTTAGCCGAAGCTTTTATAACATCGTTATCGCATAATTACAAGAGCAACCTCAGCTACATAAAATCTTGGGAAACTAAACTGTATTTTAACACCATCACTCATATTATGGACGACTCTAAACGTCCTGATGTACCCATTCGTATGGATATGCCCGGATGGAGTGATACTTATGGTTTTTACAGTAAACTAAAAATAGTTGAAAATAAACATCAATTAAGTTTCAACATCAACGGATTCTACAACCGCTCCTTAGCCGAAATGACCATGTACCCGAACGACTCCAATCAACCGAGTATGTTTATGTATACCTGGCCAGACATTAGAACAGGTTACAGTGGTTTATTTGTTAAAGATAATTACACTTTAAATGATTCAGAATCGATAAACACATCTATTCGCTTCGGGTTTCACAATAACACTATTGCAAAAGATGAAGGCGTTGAAAGTTTAAAAATTTTCTATGCGGATTTAACCAATTCTAAAAACCGATTCTTAACGTCGGTGGCTTCAAATTACAATCTGCACAAGAAAAATTATCATCTATCTTTTGGCTTAGGTTATGGAGAGCGTGCACCTTCGGTTAGTGAAGGTTACGGGTTTTTCCTTTATAATAGTTTTGACAATTTCGATTATATTGGAAATCCGAATATGAAAAACGAAAAAGCTTTCGAAGCCAATATAAAAGCTAATTATCATACCGATAATTTTAAAATAGGCTTAGAATCTTCCTATTTTCTTATTAAGGATTATATTATTGGTGAAATCGATTCCAGCTTAAGCCCAATGACCATTGGTGCGAATGGCGTAAAATTATACACAGCTTTAGATGACGCTTCTATTTTCGATGTATATCTAAACACAAGTTACCAGTTGAGTCAGCAGTTTTCGGTAAATTCTTCAATTGGTTATAACTACGGAACAGGAAGTAACGGGGAACCGCTTCCGCTTATAAAACCATTATCCTATTTAGCTGAAGTAACCTATACAACGTCACACTTTAATACGGCTTTACAATTAGAAGCCAACGGAAACCAAAGTAATTACAGCAGTTTTTATGGAGAAAATGAAACACCTTCTTACGGTGTTCTGAATTTAAACTTTGCAAACATGTATTATTTAAAAAGCACCAAACTGGTTTTAAAATATGGTGTTGAAAACATTTTAGATACTTACTATTCAACCTACGCCAACTGGAATAATATAGCCAGACAAGGACGCAATTTTTATATTAACACATCTTTCGTTTTCAATTAAACATAAAAAAACACCCTCTATATAGAGGGTGTTTTTTTATGTTATTGATATTTATGTCTAAACCAAACCTTTTGCCATTCACGTTTTAATACCAAAAACGCAACATCTTCAGAGAGTTTTAAAACATCACTCCCATCAAGCTCTTTCACTTGTTTTTCAGACACATCAATGATGTATAGCAAATTTAAATAATCAGCAAATTTTTCCTGAATGAGTTTATAAATCGTCTCGTGCAACATCAATTTTAAACTGGAAGGTAAAATAGCTTCATCAAAATCTAAATCGATATTCGCCAGTAAAAAGTCTTTATTTAACTGCACTACTAATTTACTATACAAGTCTAAATTGTTAGCTTCAGATATTAAATCTTCAAACGTTGATGGCAACTGCATTATACGTTTCTATTCATTAAACTTGAACCAAATGCTTTTAATATGTCCTTATTCTTTTCAGAAATATTCAAAGTTTCTAATACTTCAAACGCTTTATTGGTATAATTTTCAATTTCAGCTCTCGTTGCTTCAGCAGCTCCACTCGACAAAAATATGTTTTTTGCTGTTTCTATTTTATCTGAAGGATCACTCGGACTTAAACTAAATAAATGCTGCAATTCTAACTTGTTCTCTTTGGAAGCAAACTCTACCGCTTTAATATACAAATACGTTTTTTTGTTCTCAATTATATCACCTCCTACCTGTTTTCCAAAGGTTTTAGGGTCGCCAAACGCATCTAAATAATCATCCTGCAACTGGAAGGCAATTCCAAGGTTTCTTCCAAATTCGTAAATCCCTTTTTGATCTTCTTCTGAAGCTTTTGCCACAATGGCTCCCATTTGCATGGCTGCTCCAACCAAAACAGCTGTTTTGTATTCAATCATTTTTAAATACTCCGGAATCGTTACATCATCGCGAATCTCGAAATCGACATCGTACTGCTGACCTTCACAAACCTCAAGTGCCGTTTTGCTAAACAATTTTGCCAAAGCCTGAAACACCGTTGGTTCGTAATTCTCGAACAACTGATAAGCCATAATCAGCATCGCATCGCCCGATAAAATCCCGGTGTTTACATCCCATTTTTCATGTACTGTTTCTTGTCCGCGTCTTAAGGGCGCATCGTCCATAATATCGTCGTGTACCAAAGAGAAGTTATGAAACACCTCAATACTCAAAGCTGCGTCTAAAGCCTTTTTATAATCAACATTAAAGGCTTCAGCAGTCATTAATGTTAACACCGGACGCAAACGCTTGCCTCCCAATTGTAAAATATAATTTATCGGATTGTATAAAGAAACAGGTTCTCTTTCTTTAGTAAACCCTTCTAAGTACGACGTTACAGCGTCTTGATAAAATAGTACGTTTTGCATGGAACAAAAATAAAGTAATTGCCCTAACTAATGCAACCCAATTTAATGCAATATTAAAAAACTGTTAAAACTGAGGAAACTTTTTTTGTTTTTAAAGTTTCTTAGCTTAGTTTTGTGCTACTTATGAAAGATGATATTTTAAAAACAGCTGCAGAATTATTCTTAAACTATGGGTTTAAGAGTGTGACGATGGACGAACTTGCCAATGCCCTTGGCATGTCGAAAAAAACACTTTATCAATATTTCGAAAACAAAAACGATCTTGTAGAAGCCACTACCTTGTATATGTATCACACCATACAAACAGGTATTAATGAAATCATTCTGCAGGACAAATCACCGATTGAAGAACTTTACGAAATAAAGCGTTTTGTTATGAAGCATTTAAAAGATGAGAAATCATCACCTCAATTTCAGCTTCAAAAGTACTACCCGAAGATTTACGCCGATTTAATGAAAAAACAATCTTGCGTTATGGGTGAATGTGTGATTAGCAACTTAGATCGTGGTGTTCAAATGGGGTTATACCGAGACACCATTAATAAAGAGTTCATTTCGAAAATCTATTTCAACAGTATGATGTCTTTAAAGGATAAAGAACTATTTCCTTTAAATAATTTTTCGATGCACACCTTAATGAACAACTATTTGGAATATCATTTACGAGGTATATGCACCCCAAAAGGGCTAGAACATTTAACTGAATATTTAAACAACAATCAATCATAAAATGAAACAAAGTCTTATACTATTATTTAGTCTATTGCTTTCTATATCGATGTTTTCACAAGAACAGTCGTATTCCTTTAGTTTAGAGGAAGCTATTAATTTTGCCATTGAAAACAATAGAACAGCCATAAACGCTGCTAAGGATATTGATGCTGCGGAAAAACAAAAATGGGAAACCACAGCTACCGGTTTGCCACAATTAAGCGCTTCCGTAGATTATCAAAATTTCTTAAAACAACAGGTCTCTTTAATTCCAGCAGAAGCTTTTGGAGGTAACCCTGGCGAGTTTGAAGAAGTTGTTTTTGGAACAAAACAAAACATGACAGCCACAGCAACCATCACTCAAAAAATATTTGACGGGTCGTATATTGTAGGTTTACAATCAGCTAAAGTATATTTAGATATTTCTAAAAATGCCAAACAAAAAACGGATTTAGAAATTAGAAAAGCCGTTATTAACGCTTACGGAAATGTGCTATTAGCAGAAGAAAGTTTAATACTTTTAAACAAAGACCGTAAAATTTTAGAGGATAATGTTAACGACACTTCTAAAATGTTTGAAAATGGTTTGGAAGAGGAAGAAAGTGTAGAGCAATTACAAATTACCCTTTCCGGCTTAATGAGTAATCTAAACAAAACAGAGCGTTTAAAGGTCTTAGCTTACCAAATGCTAAACATTACTTTAGGCATTGATATTAACGCTAAAACTACATTAAGTGACAAGCTGGAAATGCTAACGGCTCAAAACATTAGTTTATCGTTATTAAGCACTGAAGAAAATGTAGAAAACAACATTGATTATAAAATTGCTGAAAATTCAAAAGTGTCACAGGAATTACTTTTGAAATTAGAAAAAAGTAAAGCCATGCCAACACTTAACGCCTTTTTAAACGGCGGATATTCGGGATTTTCAAATAGTTTTAATTTTTTAAGTAAAGACCAGGAATGGTTTGGAACTTCGTTGTTTGGAGTAAGTTTAAACATTCCTATTTTTAGTTCTTTAGGAAGAACTGCTGCCACAGCGCGTGTAAAAATCGATCTTGAAAAAGCAGAAAACGATTTAAAGGAAACCGAACAACAATTAAAACTTCAAATCGCATCGGCTAAAAGTGAATACCAGTTCGCTATTGAAGATTATGAAAATAAAAAACTAAACCTAAATCTTGCCGAGCGTATTGAAAGTAAAAACCAAACCAAATTTTTTGAAGGTATTGGTTCAAGTTTCGATTTACGCCAGGCACAAACGCAGTTATACAACGCACAACAAGAGTTTCTTCAAGCCATGCTAGACGTTATTAACACCAAAGCAGAGTTAGAAACCATCCTAAATACAGTTCAAATAAATTAATCAATCAAAAGAAAATTTCAATTTCAAATGAAACAGATATATTCATTATTCATCGTAAGTATTCTATTGGTCTCTTGTGGAGGCGAAAAGAAAAGAAACTCTGTTGAAAAAGTTTTAGAGAGCAACAACCTAACAACCATTCGTGCAAAACGTGCCGAGCTTGTTAACGATCAGGAAACTATAAATTCAAAAATTAAACTTTTAGACGAAGCTATTTCAAAATTAGACACGGTAAAACACGTCCCTCTAATTACAGCTTTTAAGGCCGAGACCGAAGTTTTTAATCATACATTAGAAATTCAAGGTAACGTGACTACTAAAAATTTATTAGTCATCACGCCAGAATATAACGGTATTTTAACTAACGTTTACGTTAAGGAAGGACAAAAAGTAAGCAAAGGGCAACTGTTAGCAAAAATTGATGATGGCGGTTTAAGTCAGCAATTAGCACAGCTTAAAATTCAAGCCGATTTGGCTAAGACCACTTTCGAACGCCAAATGCGTTTATGGGAACAAAACATTGGTAGTGAAATTCAGTATTTACAAGCTAAATCAACTTACGAATCTCAGGAAGAAGCGGTAAGCCAATTAGAGCAACAAATCGCAAAAACTACAGTAAGAGCACCATTCTCAGGAACTATTGACGATGTTATTACAGAACAGGGAAGTGTTGTAGCAGCCGGGCAAACGCAATTAATGCGTTTGGTTAACCTTGACGATATGTATATTGAAACCGATATTCCGGAACGTTATATTGCCGATGTTACCAAAGGTAAAAACGTTATTGTAGACTTTCCTATTTTAGGAACAACCATTGAGACTAAAGTACGTCAGGCCGGAGATTATATCAACCCAAACAACCGTACGTTTAAAGTGGAAGTTGGTATTCCAAATAAGGACAAGTCTATCAAGCCTAACTTAACGGCAAGACTAAAAATTAACGATTATACTAACGAAAACGCCTTATTAATTCCACAAAGTATCATTTCAGAGAATGCAAATGGCGAACAATATGTTTACGTTATCTCAGATAAAAACGATAAAAATATTGGCGTAGCAAACCGTGTTATTATTACTACCGGCAAAACACAAGGCGATGTTATTGAGGTTTTAAGTGGTATAGAGAACGGAACTGAAATTGTTCAGGAAGGTGCACGTAGCGTTAAAGACGGACAAACAGTTGAAATCATTAACTACTAAACCAAACACGTAATGTCAAAAAACAAAAAAAGCATCTATAAAGAATTTGGTTTTTCTTCATGGGCGATAGACAATAAGACCACGATGTACGTGCTTATTCTTGTCATTTTCTATTTAGGAGTTGCGGCCTTTTTCGATATGCCGCGAGAAAGCTTCCCTGAAGTTAATGAAACTAAAATTTACGTCAGTTCTGTTTTCCCCGGAAATACAGCCGAAGACATAGAAAAATTAATTACCGATCCTCTGGAAGACCGCTTAAAAACCGTAAGTAATGTGGTTGAAATTACCTCAACATCTCAGGAAGATTACGGTATGTTAATGGTAGAATTCGACGAAAATATTTCGGTTGAAGCCGCCAAACAAAAGGTAAAAGACGAGATAGATCAGGAAACCTCAAGCGAAGACTGGCCTACTTTTAATGGTGCGAAAGTAGAACCGGATGTTTTTGAGTTGAGCCTTTCGGAAGAAATGCCAATTCTTAACATTAATATTTCCGGCGATTATCCTATTGAAAAATTAAAAGAATACGCCGAGCATTTACAGGATGAAATTGAAGATTTAGCTGAAATTAAAAAAGCTGATATTCGTGGTGCTCAGGAAAAAGAGGTTGAAGTTGCCGTAGACATTTATAAAATGATGGCTGCCAAAGTAACCTTCAGCGATATTATCAATACTATTAACAACGGAAACATGACCATGTCTGCAGGTAATTTAAAAGCCAGCGGACAACGAAGAACCATTCGTATTATTGGTGAAATTGAAAAACCCTCAGAGCTTGAAAACTTCGTTGTTAAATCTGAAAATGGTCATGCCATTTACTTAAAAGATGTAGCCGTAGTAAAATTTAAAGAAGAAGACAAAACCACCTTCGCCAGAGAATTTGGTGCTCCTGTAGTGATGCTGGACGTTAAAAAACGTGCTGGTAAAAACATGGTTGCGGCTTCAGAACAAATTCAGGTTATTGTTAAAGATGCCGTTGAAAATGTTTTTCCAGCAGACTTAAAAGTAACGATAACAAACGACCAGTCTGAAAAAACTATTGGTCAGGTAGACGATTTAGTAAACAACATTATTTTCGGGGTACTTTTAGTAGTTACTGTGTTAATGTTCTTCTTAGGATTTAAGAATGCCATTTTCGTTGGTTTTGCCATCCCGATGTCGATGTTTATGTCTATTATGATTCTTAACGGATTGGGATATAGTTTAAATACTATGGTACTTTTCGGATTAATCATGGGGCTTGGTATGCTGGTAGACAACGGTATTGTGGTTGTTGAAAACGTTTACCGTTTAATGGACGAAGAAGGCATGAGCCGAATGCGTGCTGCCAAAGAAGGTATTGGTGAAATTGCGTTCCCTATTATCATTTCTACAGCAACAACCGTAGCCGCCTTTATTCCGTTAGGATTATGGCCGGGAATTATGGGTGAGTTCATGATGATTTTACCTATTACACTATCGGTTGTATTAGGATCTTCATTATTTGTTGCCATTTTCTTTAACTCGGTAATGGTATCAGAATTCATGACTATTGAAGATAAAGACATGCCTTTAAAACGCATTATAAGAATGTCGATTATAATGTTAGTTCTTGGTTTAATAGTGGTCTTTACCGGTGGTGCTTATCGAGGTTTAGGAACCTTAATGATTGTAACAGTTGGATTACTTTGGATTTACCGTTTGTTTTTACGTAAAGCCGCCAACCATTTCCAAAATCACACCTTGGTAAAACTGGAGCGTTTATATGAAAAACAATTGCGTTGGGCGCTTTCAGGAAAAATGCCATATATTATTAGTATTGGTACATTCTCCTTATTAATCATTTCATTCATAGCATTTGGAATGTCGTTAAAAGCACAGCGCACAAAAGTGGAGTTCTTCCCAGATAACAGACCAAATCAAATCATTGTTTACATTGAATATCCGCAGGGTACAGCAATTGAAAAAACCAATGCCATAACCAAGGAAATTGAAAATCGTGTTTATAAGGTTTTAGATGATAATCAATATAAAGATGGCGATTACAATTTCTTAGTAGAAAGCGCTGTTTCTCAAGTTGGTGAAGGTGCCGGAAACCCACAAACCGATGGTGGTTCGGCTGCCGAAATGCCTCATAAAGCAAAAATCACAGCTTCCATGCGCGAATACAAATACCGTCGTGGAGCAGACAGTGAATTATTACGTCAAAAAGTACAGGAAAGCTTAGTTGGTGTTTATCCAGGAGTTCTAATTTCGGTTGAAAAAGACGCCAAGGGACCACCTGCCGGAGCCCCGATTAACATTGAAATTGAAGGTGATGATTACAATGAATTAATCGCAACTGCCGAGAATATGCGCCAGTTTATTAACGGAAAAAATATTCCTGGTATCGACGAACTTAAAATTGATGTAAATAAAGATAAGCCATCAATGAAAGTTACTATCGACAGGAAAAAAGCCGGTGAATTAGGCATTAGTGCTGCGCAAATAGGACAACAATTACGTAACTCTATATTTGGATCTAAGGCAGGTATCTATAAAGAAGATGGCGACGACTACGATATTTATGTACGTTTTAACGAAGCCAACAGATATAATACAAGTGCCCTATTCAATCAGAATATTACGTTTAGAACAAACACAGGTCAGCTTAAAGAAATTCCACTTTCTGCAGTGGCAAGTCATGAAAACACTTCTGGATTTAGTGCCATTAAACATATCGACACTAAACGTGTGGTAACTGTATATTCGGCATTATCACCAGGATTTACCGATGCAGGTGCTATTGTTGCTCAAATTCAAAATGAAATGAAGAGCTACGAAGGTCTTCCTAATGGCATTAAAATAGATTATACAGGACAAATTGAAGAACAAAACAAACAAATGAAATTCCTTGTTGGTGCGTTCTTTACCGGTCTTGGTTTAATCTTTTTCATCTTAATTTTCCAGTTTAACTCAGTTTCAAAACCAGCTATTATTATGTTGGCTATTTTCTTAAGTTTTATTGGTGTATTTGGTGGACTAGTAATCACAGCAAAACCATTCGTAATTATGATGACCATGGTGGGAATCATCTCGCTGGCGGGAATTGTGGTTAATAACGGGGTGGTACTCCTCGATTATGCTCAGCTTTTAATTGACCGAAGAAAGCATGATTTGGATATCGATCGCAAAGAATACTTAGGTACTGAAGATTTATATGAAAGCATCGTTAAAGCAGGTAAAGCCCGTTTACGCCCAGTATTATTAACGGCAATCACAACCATTTTAGGTTTAGTGCCGTTAGCCATAGGGTTAAATATTAACTTCTTTACCTTATTCGGCGAACTTGATCCGAACATATATATTGGTGGTGATAACGTGGTATTCTGGGGTCCATTAGCATGGACCGTAATCTACGGATTATTTATAGCAACCTTCTTAACGTTGATTGTCGTACCTGTTTTATTCTTCTTAAGTATGAAGCTTAAAATGTGGTATCGTTCAAAAATGCGTTCATAAAATATTGAAGAGCAATTTACTGTGGTGACTAACACTCAAATTGAAGATTAGTTAACGCTTTATCTTTAAGCCTTAATTAATAGCAGAAAAGCCCTGACAAATGTCAGGGCTTTTTTTGTTGTTAATCAGTAAACTTCATTAAATTTGCAACTCTAAAATTTCATTATGTACAGAAGTCATAATTGTGGTGAGTTAAATGCATCACATATTAATAAAGAAGTAACCCTTGCTGGTTGGGTTCAAAAATCAAGAGATAAAGGATTTATAGTTTGGGTAGATTTAAGAGACCGCTATGGTATTACCCAATTGGTTTTCGACGAAGAGCGCACATCGAAAGACATGATGGAGCAGGCACAGAACCTTGGTCGTGAGTTTGTTATTCAAGTTAAAGGAACTGTAATCGAACGTGCTTCTAAAAACCCGAATATACCAACCGGAGATATTGAAATATTAGTTTCAGAATTAAACATTTTAAACGAGGCTAAACTTCCTCCGTTTACTATTGAAGATAAAACAGATGGTGGTGAAGATTTACGTATGAAATACCGTTATCTGGATATTCGTCGTAATCCGGTAAAAAACAACTTAATCTTCAGACATAAAGTCACCCAAGAGGTTCGTAACTATTTATCTAAAGAAGGATTTATAGAAGTTGAAACCCCTTACTTAATTAAATCTACCCCTGAAGGTGCCCGTGATTTCGTAGTACCATCACGCATGAACGAAGGTCAGTTCTACGCTTTACCACAATCGCCACAAACCTTTAAGCAATTGCTTATGGTAGGTGGTATGGATAAATACTTCCAGATTGTAAAGTGTTTTAGAGATGAAGATTTACGTGCCGACAGACAACCTGAGTTTACTCAGATAGACTGTGAAATGGCCTTTATTGAGCAGGAAGATATTTTAAATGCTTTTGAAGGTTTAACACGTCACCTGCTTAAAGAAGTTAAAGGTATCGAGATTGATAAATTCCCGAGAATGCAATACGACGATGCGATGCGTTTATACGGAAACGATAAACCAGATATTCGTTTTGGTATGCAATTTGGCGAGTTAAACGACGTTGCTCAACATAAAGATTTTGGTGTTTTCAATAGTGCCGAATTGGTAGTTGGTATTGCGGTTCCTGGTGGAAACGCATACACCAGAAAAGAAATCGACCAGTTAATCGACTGGGTAAAACGTCCGCAAGTTGGTGCTTTAGGTATGGTTTACTGTCGTTGTAATGAAGATGGTACATTCAAATCATCAGTAGATAAATTCTACGATAACGACGATTTATCTAAATGGGCTGAAGTTACCGGCGCTAAGGCAGGCGATTTAATTTGTGTGCTTTCTGGCGATAAAAATAAAGTACGCGCGCAGTTAAGTGCTTTACGTATGGAATTAGCAGAACGTTTAGGTTTAAGAAACCCTGAGGAGTTTGCTCCACTTTGGGTTATGGACTTCCCGCTTTTAGAATGGGATGAAGAAACCGAGCGTTACCATGCGATGCACCACCCATTCACTTCTCCTAAACCAGGACAGTTAGAACTACTAAAAACCAATCCGGGCGATGTAAAAGCTAATGCTTATGATTTAGTGTTAAACGGAAACGAAATTGGAGGTGGTTCTATTCGTATTCACGATAAAGAAACCCAATCTTTAATGTTCGATTATTTAGGTTTCACTCCTGAAGAGGCAAAAGCTCAATTTGGTTTCTTAATGGATGCCTTCCAATACGGCGCACCGCCACATGGTGGTTTAGCATTTGGTCTTGACAGATTAGTATCTATTTTAGGAGGACAAGAAACCATCCGTGATTTCATTGCTTTCCCTAAAAATAATTCTGGTCGTGATGTTATGATTGATGCACCTGCTCCAATTGATGATGCGCAATTAACAGAACTAAGCTTACAACTTAACATAAAACAATAATTCTAAATCCTGCTTTTTGCAGGATTTTTTGATAGCGTTATAAATGCCATGCCCAAACAAACCATTTTAAAGCAGATTTTAATCTGGAGAGCCAAACACATCTCTCACAGACAATTTATTTATATTTTAAGTATTGTTATAGGTTTCACATCTGGTGTTGGTGCCGTTGTGCTAAAAAACTTAACACACTTTTTCCAGCATCTGTTGGAAGGTAAACTTATAGCAGACTATCATCATGCTTTTTATTTTTTATTTCCAATCATTGGTTTATCTCTGGTCTATTTAATTATTAAATATGTTATAAGAAATAAGGTAAGTCATGGTATTCCTTCAACCCTTTACGCTATGGCAAAACGTAAAGGTATCATGAAACGCTACCAAATGTTTGGTTCTATTTTAACGGCCCCGATAACGGTTGGTTTTGGTGGGTCGGTAGGATTGGAAGGCCCAACCGTAGCTACTGGTGCTGCCCTTGGTTCTAACATTTCCAGAATGTTTCATATGAACCAAACCTCAAGAAACCTTCTTATTGGTTGTGCCGCCGCTGGTGCTATGAGTTCCATCTTTAAAGCCCCAATTGCCGCGATTATTTTTGCCATAGAAGTCTTTAGTTTAGACCTTACTATTGCTTCGATGTTACCGTTATTACTGGCATCGCTTTCAGCCATTTTAACATCTTACTTTTTCTTTGGTGACGATATTCTTTTACCATTTAGAATTGAGGACAAGTTTTATATTAACGATGCGCCTTTTTACATTCTTTTAGGTGTTGTAGCCTCGTTTATTTCCATCTACTTTACTGAAATTTATGATAGGATTCATACGTTTTTCGATAAAATTGAATCGCCGGTAAAACGATTAATTATTGGAGGTGCCGGGTTAGGTTTACTTATCTTTTTAATTCCGCCGTTATACGGTGAAGGTTTCGATGTTATTAACAACTTAATTATTGGAAACCCTGAAAAAGCACTGCAAAGCAACCTGTTTCATATGGACACCGATAACATCTGGATTGTTGTTATGCTCTTGGGCGGACTTATATTCTTTAAGGTTATTGCCAGTTGTTTAACCTTTGGTGCTGGTGGTGTTGGAGGTATTTTTGCACCTACCTTATTTATGGGAAGTATTATGGGGAACTGCATGGCTAAAATTATTAACCATTGTGGTTTATTTAATGAACCGGTTTCAGAAAGTAACTTTACCCTTGTTGGCATGGCGGGTTTACTTGCCGGTGTACTGCATGCCCCACTTACGGCTATCTTCTTAATAGCGGAACTTACCGGAGGTTATGAACTTTTTATTCCGTTAATGTTAACCGCAACCATTTCGTTTGGTATTACTAAATACTTTAAACACCACTCGGTTTATAATATGGAACTAGGTAGAAAAGGAGAACTGATTACTCATGATAAAGACCACGCGGTTTTAACCTTAATGGATATCGATAAAGTTATTGAAACTAATTTTATTGCCATTACGCCTAATATGACTCTTGAAGAAATGATTCATGAAGCCGTGATAAAATCAAACCGAAATATTTTCCCTGTTGTTAAAAAGGATACGCAAAAACTTCAGGGCATTATACTATTAGACGATTTGCGTCCTATCATGTTCGATCAATCGCTTTATCAGGAAGTAAAAGCTACAGATATTATGCAAAAGCCACCGGCAGTTATCAATTTAGATAAAGATAAAATGACCGACATTATGCAGAAGTTTCAAGATAGCAGCGCATGGAATTTACCGGTTACAAAAAACGGCATCTACTTTGGTTTCATTTCAAAATCTAAATTATTAACGGCTTACCGTCGTCAACTAATTACGCTACAGGTAAATTCTTAATATAGAATAGCTTCAAAAGCATTTATTTATTAACTTTATAAATATGTCCTTTGAAGCTAAAAGCCTGCTACGAAAATTTTTAATCTGGAAATACAAACACATTTCCGAACGACAATTCATTTATATTTTAAGTGTATTGGTAGGCATGCTTGCAGGTATGGGAACGGTTGTTTTAAAAAATCTAACCCATTTTATTCGGTCGCTTCTCGAACTCAATCTATTTAAAAACTATCAAAATACCTTGTATTTCATCTTTCCAATAATTGGATTGGTCTTGGTGTTCATTATAAAACAAACCTGGCTAAAAAAACATATTGGCCATGGCATTTCTACAACACTATATGGATTATCTAAACTTAATGGTATTCTCCCCAGCTATAATATTTATGCCGCATTAATTACTGCCCCGCTAACAGCCGGTTTTGGAGGGTCGGTGGGTTTACAAGGCCCTGCGGTAAGTGTTGGTTCGGCATTAGGATCTAACACCGCTCAACTCTTTCATATGAATACCAAAACCAGGCTGCTTCTAATAGGTTGTGCTTCGGCCGGAGCCATGGCATCCATGTTTAAAGCGCCCATTGCCGCCATCGTTTTTGCGGTAGAAATATTTAGTCTCGATATTGCCTTTACCTCATTAGTGCCATTACTTCTGGCATCGGTTTCAGCAGTTATAACTTCGTATATGTTTTTAGGAACAGATGTTTTGCTGCATGTTATTATAAAAGATTCCTTCAATTTTAACGACATTCCTATTTACATCCTGTTGGGTGTTGTTACTGCGTTTACATCGGTTTACTTTTCAAAAGTCTTTTTTGGCATTACAAACTTTTTCAAACAGTTTGAAAGCCGAGCCAAACGCTTATTAATTGGCGGACTTGCTATTGGCACAATGCTATACTTTATTCCGCCACTTTATGGTGAAGGTTATGGCATTATGAACAACCTCTTAAAAGGTGATCATCTTTCTGCAATAAATACCACACCATTTAAAAGTTTAGACCTCGATAATATCTGGATTGTGATTGCTATGCTTTTGGGAATTACGATATTTAAAGCCATTGCCATGACCACCACTTTTGGTGCCGGTGGTGTTGGCGGGATCTTTATTCCAACACTTATTATGGGTAGCGCCTTAGGCAACGCTTTTGCTAAAATTGTAAATAATATTGGACTTGGGTTCTCGGTTAACGAAGCTAATTTTACCCTTTTAGGTATGACCGGACTCATGGCAGGTGTACTTCATGCACCGTTAACGGCTATATTCCTAATTGCCGAAATCACAAGTGGCCACGAGCTATTTGTGCCCTTAATGATTGTTGCTGCTATTTCGTTTGCCATTACAAAATATTACGTATCGCATTCTATTTACACCATGAAACTAGCCGAACGCGGCGAACTCATGACGCATGATAAAGATCAAAATACCCTCATGTCATTAAATATCGATAAAGTTATAGAAACCAACTTTGTTAAATTAAAACCCGAAATGTCTCTGGGGTATATTTTAAATGAAGCCGTGGCGAAGTCTTCAAGAAACCATTTTCCTGTAGTAAACAACGAAAATGAATTTTTAGGTGTAATAAGACTCGATGATATACGACATATGATGTTTAATGCCGATCTTTACACCAAAGTTAGCGTAGCCGATTTGATGCATGCCGATGCCGGAATCATTAATTACGATGAAGATACCATGAACGACATTATGGACAAGTTCAAATCTACCGGAGCCTGGAATTTACCAGTGGTTAAATCCGGAAAATATTTCGGTTACATTTCTAAATCAAAATTATTAACAGCCTACAGAAGGCAACTATTAAAATTCACACAATAACCCATGAAATATGCCATCATTACCATATTCTTCATAGTATTTGCAAGCATCATTACCGGCTTTGTATTGGACACGCCATATTCTCAAAAACTTATTGGTTTCGGCGTTATGGGTCTCTT
This sequence comes from Aestuariibaculum lutulentum, assembly GCF_032926325.1. Lineage (NCBI taxonomy): Bacteria > Pseudomonadati > Bacteroidota > Flavobacteriia > Flavobacteriales > Flavobacteriaceae > Aestuariibaculum > Aestuariibaculum lutulentum. Next base: position 1,705,896 of record NZ_CP136709.1, on the reverse strand, counting down.
TTTTATAGCCTTTCCCCTATTTGCCTATTACCGTTGGAAAGACAAAAACATAAAAGACTACATGCTCACTAAAGAAAATTTAGAAGAAATGCGTAAGTCGCAAAAAGACAATAGACTTTAATTATTAAGGCGTTACCCTTCAGGTCGGGTCATTCGCCTAATCTATCAATTCAAATTTCGTTTTTCAATAAAAAAACGCTTCATTAATTCAGATGCTTCAGCTTCTAAAACACCGCCTTTCATGATAGTTTTCGGGTGTAATCTGGTATTTAAATTAATGCAACCACGTTGTTCATCTCTGGCTCCATACACTATATTAGAAATCTGACTCCAATACAACGCGCCAGCACACATTTGGCAAGGCTCTAATGTCACGTATAAGGTACAATTTTGAAGATACTTACCTCCTAAAAAATTAGCCGCCGCTGTAATAGCCTGCATCTCGGCATGTGCCGTCACATCATTTAAGGTTTCAGTTAAATTATGACCGCGAGCAATAATTCTATTATCAATAACAACAACAGCTCCAACAGGTATTTCTCCTTTATCAAAAGCCAACTCTGCCTCCTGCAGGGCTTTTTTCATAAAATACGTATCATCAAACGGGTTTTCCATAATTCAAATATACGATTTCATATCGCTAAAATATCTCTCGTTAAATCAAATTATCCACTAATATTTTCAACTTATATGACCAATAAAATCTGTACTTTTGTCACGTGCAAAACACCTTATTACATAGCATTAATTCTCCTAAGGATTTACGTCTTTTAAAGCCCGAGCAGTTACCTCAGCTGGCTCAGGAATTGCGTGAGTTTATTATTAACATTGTCGCAACTAAAGAAGGACATTTAGGTGCTAGTTTAGGTGTGGTAGAATTAACCATTGCACTGCATTATGTTTTTAATACCCCAGAAGACCAACTCATCTGGGATGTTGGTCACCAAGCTTACGGACATAAAATATTAACCGAACGCAAAGCTGTTTTTCATACCAACCGACAATTAGGCGGTATTTGCGGATTCCCTAAACGCGACGAAAGTATTTACGATGCCTTTGGGGTCGGGCATTCGTCAACTTCCATTTCAGCAGCTTTAGGCATGGCGATTGCCTCTAAACTAAAAGGTGAAACCGAAAAACAACACATTGCCGTTATTGGCGATGCTTCGATTGCAAGTGGTATGGCCTTTGAAGGTTTAAACCACGCGGGAGTAACCGATGCTAATCTGTTAGTTATTTTAAACGACAACGCTATTGGCATTGACCCAAGTGTTGGCGCTTTAAAAATGTACTTAACCAATGTTAAGAAAGGAACTCAAAAACAGGACAATATTTTTGAAGCCTTGAATTTTGATTATTCCGGACCGATTGATGGTCATGATTTAGATGCCGTAATTTCGGAGTTAGAGCGATTAAAAACAGTTAAAGGCCCAAAGTTTCTGCACGTTATTACCACCAAAGGCAAAGGTTTACGTCAGGCCGAAGAAGATCAAGTAAAATACCATGCCCCAGGAAAGTTCGATTCTGAAACCGGAGAATTGATTCCTAAATCTGCTTCAAAAATCCCTAAATATCAGGATGTATTTGGACACACTATTGTAGAGTTAGCCGAACAAAACAAAAACATTGTCGGTATCACACCAGCCATGCCAACAGGAAGTTCATTAAAATACATGATGGACGAACTACCTGATCGCGCTTTTGATGTTGGTATTGCCGAACAGCACGCGGTAACACTTGCTGCAGGTATGGCAACACAGGGTCTAATTCCTTTTTGCAATATCTATTCTACGTTCTTACAACGCGCTTACGACCAGATTATTCATGACGTGGCTATACAAAATTTACCTGTAATTTTTTGCTTAGATCGTGCAGGATTGGTTGGCGAAGATGGTGCTACACATCATGGGGTTTACGACTTGTCGTATTTACGATGCGTCCCGAACCTGATTATTTTCGCGCCGCGAAATGAAATGGAATTACGCAATATCATGTATACCACCCAATTAGGACTGCACCATCCTATTGCCATTCGTTATCCTAGAGGCCGTGGTATTACAGCAAACTGGAAACAACCTTTTGAAACCATTGAAATTGGAACCGGAACAATACTGAAGGAAGGTGATAAAATTGCCATTTTAAGTATAGGAACTATTGCTAAAAATGTTACCGATGCCATAAATGGTTGCAATAATCCAGAAACTATTGCTCACTACGATTTGCGCTTTGTTAAACCTTTAGATGAAGCCCTCCTACATCAAATATTCAAAAAACATAATGCGATAATCACCATAGAAGACAACTCGGTTAAAGGTGGTTTCGGGTCGGCGATTTTAGAATTTGCTTCAGCCAATAATTATAAGAATAACATTAAAGTTTTAGGCATTCCTGATGTAGTTATTGATCATGGTAGCGTAACAGAACTGCAACAACAAATAGGTTTAGATTCTACACAATTAGTAAAATTATTAAACAACATATTGATTGTAAACAATCAATAATGTTAATTAGAAACTAAATTCCACACAAAAGTTATTCGTTTCCTCTTCCGCAAAAACGTCTAAAACGTGACAAAAGTCACCTATCTTTTTAAATCTCTATCGTAATTTTACAATTGATTGATATCCCTGTATCTATCATCCAAAATAATACATTTAATCATGAGTAAAGTAATTAAAATTTTAGGAACCGGTTGCCCTAAATGTCAATCGATGACCAATGTTGTTAAAGACGTGGTTACCACAAATAACATTGATGCAACCATTGAAAAAGTTGAAGATATCGTAGAAATTATGAAATTCAATATCATGACGACACCTGCTTTGGTAATTGATGATGTTATTACCATAAAAGGAAGAGTCCCTTCAAAAGATGAAGTTCTTGCACTTTTAAACTAGAAAAAACAGCAATGCATTATTCTAATAAATCATGGTACATAGAAAATTGTAAAACAATTTTCGAATACGAGTAGCTATGTTTAATTGGTTACAACAAATAGCAGATTGGCTGGTTTATGATGTCTTGAATTTAGATCAGAAACAACATCTGGCTGAAGCCTTAAACTTCTTTATTTACGATACTGTTAAAATTCTAATCCTTCTTGTTATTGTCATCTTTTTTATGGGCATCGTTAACAGTTATTTCCCCATAGACAAGGTTAAAAATTATCTGTCAAGAAAAAAACTATATGGTCTGGAATACCTTATGGCAAGTCTTTTTGGAGTTGTCACTCCGTTTTGTTCCTGTTCATCGGTTCCGTTATTCATTGGCTTTGTAAGAGGCGGTATTCCGTTGGGAGTTACGTTTGCTTTTCTAATTACATCTCCTTTAGTTAATGAAGTCGCCATTGGCCTTTTTATAGGTTTGTTTGGTATAAAAACCACAATTATCTATATCATTAGTGGCGTATTACTTGGAACCATATCCGGAATCATTCTTCAAAATCTTAATCTGGAACGCTACCTGACACCCTGGGTAAAAGACGTTTTAACAAATGCTAAAAAAGAACAAGATATATTTCAAGCTGAAAAGCAACCTTTCACGAAGCGCTTACCTGTAATATGGACTGAAGTTGTAAACATTCTTAAAGGTATTATACCTTATGTTATTGTTGGAATTGCCATTGGCGGATTCATGCACGGATATATTCCTGAAGGCTTTTTTGAAAAATTTATGGCTAAGGACAATCTTTTTGCTGTTCCGCTTGCCACCATATTATCTATTCCCATGTACTCAAACGCGTCAGGTATACTTCCTATAGTTCAGGTATTAGTTTCTAAAGGTATACCATTAGGGACTGCCATTGCCTTTATGATGGGGGTTGTTGGCCTGTCGCTTCCCGAAGCCATGCTCTTGAAAAAAGTTATGACTTTTAAACTTATTGCTATATTTTTTAGCGTGGTAACTCTATGCATTATCATTTCAGGATATCTATTCAATATTATCTTATAACTTGGATAATGCAACAGACAAGCCTGCATTGCAATTCTAGAAAGTAATGCCCTTTATCTTTTTATAATCCAAAATAGCTTTACTATCGGATAACAATGACACATAGTAACACACACTTGATAAGCGCGCATATAAACTAGAACTATCGATTTTTATATTTTTAGGCAAACCTTTTAAAATCAGTTTATCGTAATTGGAAGCCGTACCGTTAAAACTATTATTTACCGCAGTAGTATAAGTTTCTAACAAGGTATTAATAACACCATAACCCGCAATTTCTTTATCAATGACTTCGGTTGATTGATATATATTTTCGATACTTATTTTTATGATATCATTAATCTGCGCTTCGTATTTGCATTTATCCATTAATGCACAGTCGAAATCGCCATTTAAAATAGCTTCTTCATTTTCCATGAAAATATCGACCGCTTCATTAATTAAAGACCCAATAGCCAGTGCTCGCAAATACCCAATTCGGTCGGCTTTAGTCGATAACGCATAATAATTTTCAGGACGGATGGTATGACGAATAATTTTTGACAAATACTCCAAGGCATATTCCTCCTGAATAAGCCCAAGATTGATACCATCTTCAAAATCGATAATGGTGTAACAAATATCATCGGCAGCTTCTACTAAAAATGTTAGCGGATGGCGCGCGTAACTAACACTGTCTTCACTACGCTTTATCAATCCAAGTTCTTCGGCAATATCAATATATGCTTCCTTTTCACTTTGGAAAAATCCATACTTTTTATCTGCAATATGAGCTGTTGGCTTTTTGGGTAACGATTCTTTTGGATACTTAGTAAACGCCCCAAGAGTAGCATAACTTAGACGTAATCCTCCAATACGACCAGCACGATCTTCAGTTAAAATTTTAAAACCATTGGCGTTTCCTTCAAAATCACATAAATCCTGATACTCCTTTGCGGTTAATTCGTCTTTATATTTTAATCCTTCTCCGGTTTTAAAGAATTCTCCAATAGCCTTTTCACCTGAATGTCCAAATGGCGGATTACCAATATCGTGAGCTAAAGCTGCCGCAGCCACAATAGCACCAAAGTCGTTAGCCTGATAGCCATGAACATTTTGTAAATGCGGATGTTTTTCAAGTAATTTTTTTCCAACCAATCGCCCTAAAGAGCGTCCAACAACACTAACTTCCAGACTGTGTGTTAGGCGGGTATGAACAAAATCGGTTTCCGATAAAGGAATAACCTGCGTTTTATCTTGTAAACTTCTAAATTCTGATGAAAATATAATACGATCATAATCAACCTCAAAACCCAGACGCGTTTCGTCCTGCTCTTTTCTAAGTCGTTTATTAGTATCACCAAATCGCTTTAAAGATAATAGTTGTTCCCAGTTCATAGTAAATTATTAATGCATGGCAAGATAGTTAAATTCACCAATATTTACGGGGCTTTTATTCGCTACAAATATTCTAAACCTAACTTCTATTAACATTAAGATAACATTAAGTAAATATTCTTTAATATTGAGATAACACAATACTTGTATTTAAGCTTTTAATTTGCAGTCTATTAAAAAAACACATATAAATGAAACGTTTATTTTTTGTAGCCGCAATGTTAATTTCAGCAATGTCTTTTAGCCAAAACACTGGCTTAGTTGTTGGAAAAATTATGGATGCCGAAGTAAATAATGCGCCTTTAGTATTAGCTAATGTAACTATTAAGGGTACTGAAACTAAAGTTGATACAGATCAAACAGGTTTATTTGTATTTGAAAACTTAGAAGCAGGAGATTACACCTTAGTATGTAGCTTTGTGGGTTACGAAACAAAAGAAATTAATATTCATGTTGACGCTTTTGAACCTACAGAACTTAAATTTTCATTAGCAGCAAGCACCATTTCATTTGATGAATTAGCGCTTCTTACTGCCACTGCCGAAAACAACAATAAAACCTTACCTCAAGGATAAAAATATAAATATATTAGGGATTAATATATTCGAGTAGTCTGCAAAGCCAATAACCAAGTTATTGGCTTTGTTATTTTTAAAACAAAACCTTTCACCAAAAAACAAGCGTACCTATAGAATTTCATTGATTTGTTTCCATACTTCAATGTTAAGTTAACGTTTACAAACATTAAATCTCATAACATTCACATAACGCTTTTATTACTATTGTTTAACTTCTAGATAACGATGCGTTCATACAACGTAACGTTCTTTGCAGCAGATAAAAACTAACATTTTATGAAAAAATTTACTGTATTGCTAATGCTATTAGTAGGAGCAATATCATACGCACAAACCACTGGTTCTGTGGTTGGTAAACTTACTGATAAAGAATATAACGACGAGCCATTAGCCTTTGCTAACGTCCTTATTAAAGGAACCACAACCGGTACAACTTCAGACTTTGACGGACTATATAGTCTTGAAAATCTAGAAGCTGGTAATTACACTTTAGTTTTCAGTTTCGTAGGTTACGAAACTCAAGAAATTGCTGTTACAGTAACAGCTGGAAAAGTAACAGAAGTTAATGTACCTATGGGTGCCAGCGCTGCTTCATTAAGCGAGGTTGTTATTACAACTACTACAAAACGTGAAAGCGAAACTGCCTTATTATTAGAACAAAAGAAAGCGGTTATTATTAAAGAAAGTATTGGATCAGAACGTTTATCGAAAATTGGTGTTTCTGATGCTTCTGCTGCTACCGAAAAAATTTCTGGGGTAACTAAAAGTGAAGGTTCTGGAGATATCTACATTAGAGGTCTTGGTGACAGATATTTATCGACTACCATGAACGGTTTACCAATTCCTTCTGATGATGTTAACAATAAAAACATTAATCTGAACTTATTCTCGACTAACATTATTGAAAATGTTGGAATTAGTAAAACATATACAACTTCTAGTTATGCAGACCAGAGTTCTGGTACGGTAGATATTTCAACTAAAAGTTATGCTAAAAAAGAATTAGCTATCCAATTATCTTCTGGTTACAACACCAATGTATTAGGATTAAATGGATTTAAAACCAGTATTGTTTCTGATGATGTAACTTTTGGTTTCCATAAAAAGCAATATGCATTAGTTGATTTAATTACAAGACAAGGTTGGGAACCTGTAAACACTAAAAACATTGGTAACTACGGACTTCAATTAAACGGAGGTACTAAATTTGATTTATTTGGTAAAGAAGTAAAATTATTTGCTGCGGGATCACACTCTAAATCTTATGAATACAGAGATGGTATGTTTAAAAGCTACCGTTCAAACGTATTAGACAATGCCTTTACAGATGTAGAGCAATATAATACTAAAACTAACTCTACAGGGTATATCGATTTAGGTTTAAAACTTAACGACAACCACAACCTTAAATTAACAAGTTTATCGGTTAATACAAGTAACGACCAGGTTTACGAACAAGGTAGAAATGGTGAAGGTTATGTTTTCGATCAAGACCCTAAAGAAGACGGTGCTTTTGTTAGAGACCAAAACTTCAAACAAACTACGATGTTAGTTAACCAGTTAGCTGGTACTCACAATATCACTGAAAAAAATCAATTAACCTGGGCAGGAGGCTTTAACTATGTATTTGCACAAGAGCCTAACAGAATTCGTAACGAAGCTAACATTTTCGAAGAAGAAGGTTACGTGCAATATTCTCACGTTGGTGATTTCCAACAAAGAAAATCTAGCCAGAAAATTGAAGATTACGAATACAATGCATTTATTAACGATGCTATTGAATTCGGTAAATTAGATGAGGATGACATGTCGCCATTCAAACTAAATATCGGTGCTAACTTCCGTCAAAAAGACCGTACTTTCAGTTCTCAATTTATTGGTGTTAGAGCTCGTGGTTTCCAGGTACCGGATGTAGATAGCTTCTCATTAACATTCACTCCAGACAACTTCCAAAACGGGTTAGTATTACGTGAAGGTGCTCCAGACCGTTATGATGCCGACATAAACATTATGTCAGGTTATGCAAACTTAGATTTTGGAACTAACAAACGTTTCTCTGGTAATGCAGGTGTTCGTTTTGAAAGAGATGAAATAAATGTACTTTGGGATGTTAACAACTACGTTGGTCGTGTTGGCGAAACAACAAAAGAATATACAGGGCTTTACCCAAGTGTTAACTTAAAGTATGAATTAAACGAAAAACAGTTTTTACGTTTAGCATCGAGTTTAACTCAAACTTTACCTGAGTTTAAAGAAATCGCTCCTTTCGAGTACGTTTCTCCAACTGGTCGTATTACAAGAGGTACACCAACCTTAGAGAAATCGGATGTGTTTAACATGGATTTAAAATATGAATTTTTCCCAAGTAACGGTGAATTAATTTCAGCTACTGGTTTCTACAAGCAAATTAAAAATCCTATAAACTTAGCACAAAGTAGAGGATCATCAGGTGTATTCGAATATCAAAACACAGGAGATCAGGCTGAAGTTTTTGGTTTAGAATTAGAAACAAGATTCGACTTAATTAAAAATGAAGACGAAGAAAGCTTATTAAACTTCAACGCTAACGTTACTAAAATGTGGTTTAATCAGGATTTATATGAAAACTATCAGTACAAAGATGTTACTGAAACCGATTTACAAGGTGCTTCAGATTTAATCTTAAACGGATCCTTAAGCTATAATAGTAATACTGAAAGAGAATTCAATGCTACTTTAACTGGTAACTATTCTTCTGATAAAATCTTTGCTTTAGGTTCTCCTGAAGATTTTGATAACAGTGATGTACTTTATAACGATCAAATCATCGAAAAAGGATTCGTAACTTTAGATTTAGTAGTAAGTAAAGAAATTACTGATAAGCTACAAATTAAGTTTGTTGGAAGAAACTTATTAAATCCAGAAATCGAGCAAACGCAGTTAATTAGAGATATCCCAACAGGTATCGAAACTAACGAAACTGTACAATCTTACAAGAAAGGAAGCTTATTAAGCTTAAGCCTAAAATACACATTCTAAATCAGTTAACATTGAGTTAACAAATGTCTTTCGTCGCGAAGCAAAGGTAACCTAGTTTTAATATTAGGTTAATAGTGAACAAACACTTAGTCCTTTACTTTGCGACGAAATTATTTTGCTTCGAAAAGCACAAAAAACTAATTAAAAAACAAAATGAAAAAATCATTCCTAAATTTATTTAAAGCTTTTGCTGCATCGGCAGTATTAGTTGTTGCTACAAGCTGTGATTCTGAAGACCCAGCTCCAATTGGTGGAGGTGACACTGAAGTTATGGCTAACTTAAAAGATGGTGTATTAAACGGAACTTTAAAAGAAAACTATACACTTAACGCGGCTGTACAATATCAATTAACTGGTTCATTCATTATTGATGAAGGTGCTATCTTAACTGTACCTGCTGGAACGACAATTGTTGCTGACAATGGTGGTACAGATGTTTACATCGCGGCATTAAAAGGAGCTCAAATAAATATTAACGGTACTGCTAGCAATCCAGTAGTTATGTCTTCTGTAGATGGTAACCCTGGAGACTGGGGTGGATTAACACTTTGTGGTAATGCTACGACTTCTGCTGGTGTTGATGCTGTTGCTGAAGTAGGTGGATTTATCTACGGTGGTAACGACGATAGCGATAGCTCAGGTATTATCCGTTACTTACAAATTGTTGGTACTGGTGCACAAATTAACTCTGAGTCTCAATACAATGGAGTATCTTTTTACGCTGTAGGTTCTGGTACTTTAGTTGATAACGTTGCTGTTATAAATGGTGATGATGACGGTGTTGAGTTCTTTGGTGGAACTGTATCTGTTACAAACTTATACTTAGAAAACAACAGTGATGACGCTATCGACTGGACTGAAGGTTGGAGTGGTTCTGTAACAAACGCTTATATTTCTCATACTGTTGCTGGTTTCTCTACTGCTTTTGAAGGTGATAAAGCTAACGGTGACCCAAAATTCACAAACATTACTGCAATCTCTACTGTTGGTGGTACTGCTTTACAGTTTAAGAAAGAATCAGGAGGAACTATCACTGGTTTATCTTTAAGTGGTTACGATATTGATTTAGATATGAAAGATGCTGGAGCGCTTTCTAACGTAGTATTCGTTGATGGATATACTCCAGTAGCTTTAGAAGAAGATGATGCAAATACTGCTGATGTAGATGAAAGTGCTTACACTTTCGCTTTAAACACGTCAGTTGTTCCTACTGTAGACGTTGCTGATTTTGATTGGGTAGATTCTGATTTATCATTCGATAGTGCTGTTTTACAAGGAGCTGTTACTGGAGACGTAACTTTAGATGCTTCTGTAAGCTATAAACTTAACTCTTCTTACATCGTGCAGTCTGGAGCTTCATTAACAATCCCTGCTGGAACAAAAATTACAGCTAGAGATGGTGGTACAGGTGTTTACATCGCTGTTTTACAAGGAGGTCAAATCTTTATTGAAGGTACTCCTGCTAATCCTGTTATAATCTCTTCTGTAAACGCTAATCCTGGTGACTGGGGTGGTTTAACCATCTGTGGTAACGCTACAACTTCTGCTGGTGTTAATGCAGTTGCTGAAATTGGTGGTTTCATCTACGGAGGAACTAACGATACTGATAACTCAGGTTCTATTAAAAACTTAGTAATAAAAGGAACTGGAGCTCAAATTAACTCTGAGTCTCAATACAACGGTGTATCTTTCTATGCTGTAGGTTCTGAAACTGTTTTAGAAAACATCGCTGTAATCAATGGTGATGATGATGGTGTTGAGTTCTTTGGAGGTACTGCTTCTATTACTAACTTATACTTAGAAAACAATAGTGATGATGCTATCGACTGGACAGAAGGTTGGAGTGGAACTATTGATAACGCTTACATTTCTCATACTGTAGCTGGGTTCTCTACTGCTTTTGAAGGAGATAAAGCTAACGCAAATCCTAAATTCAATAACATTACAGCAATCTCTACTGTTGGAGGTACTGCTTTACAGTTCAAAAAAGAATCTGGAGGATCTATTACTGGATTACACTTAATTGGTTATGATAATGATTTAGATATGAAAGATGGTGGAGCTTTATCTAACGTACAAATAGATGGAGCTACTGCAGATGCTACTTTAATTTCTGGCACATTCTATACCTTAAATTCAGGTAAAAGTGCTGCTGCTTTAGACATCACTTCTTGGACTTGGATCAACGCTAGCTTATAGTATTAAGCTTTCATACTAAACATAAAAAAAGCATCTCAATCGAGATGCTTTTTTTATGTTTAGTATTTACGTTTTAAAGACCCTTATCGTTCTTCACGTTTGTTTCTTTTAAACTTGCTATTTCATTAGCGTTGTAATCTACTTCTTTTATAGTTTCACCAGTATAGTAAAACCATTTGCCGACTTTTTTCCCATTATCATAATTACCAGAAACCGTTTTCTTACCTTCTTCGTTGTAGCTTAACCATTCACCTTGTAATTTACCATCTGTAGTGTAAAACCCTGTTTGGGCTACCACTCCATTGTCATGATAGTAAGTTACCTCAATTAAATTAGTATCTTTATTAAGCTTTAAGTCTCTTTTTTGTTGTCCAAAAGAAACCACAGTAACTAAAAAGGCCAGAGATAAAATAAACTTCTTCATAATCATGGGGTATTAAACATTTATACAGTAAATATACGCATTTCATAACATTTAATCAACAGTTAGGTAACATTAATTTAACATTGAATACATTTAATACTGAATACCAATACGTTATATGTTAAAATTTAACATACGTGAATTAATAATTACTTAATATTACCGTTACATTTAAATCATCCAATTACGTTTTATTTGCGTGAGTCTTAAGACAACATTTAGTATTTCATATAATCTATTAGTTTTTGTCGACTACATTATTATGATTTCTATGGAGACTACCTTCGGCCAAGGTAGTCTCTTTTTTTTTACGTACATTTAACATTAAGGAAACATTGAAATCGTTTTAAAGTTAGACTTTTGCCGGCGACAAAAACTTAGAATAAAATTTATGAAATTTAGATGGAGCCTGGTAGCTATTTTAATGTTAGCTACAAGCACTTATTATGCGCAAGAAACTAATGCCCCAAAGTTTGGCAAAGGACTTTTTAATCTAGTTGGCAAGGACAGTTCATTTACAATGAAAGTTGGATTTCGTATGCAACTTTTAGGAACTTCAACATGGCAGGATGGAGAATCTTTAGAAACCAGTATGTTAATTAGACGTTCGCGTTTAAAATTTGACGGTTTCGCCTTCTCTCCAAAACTTCAGTATAAAATAGAGTTAGGATTAGCTAACCGCGATATGTCTGGTGCTTCCCAATACACCAGTAATTCTCCAAGATACGTAATGGATGCTGTTTTAAAATGGAATTTTGCAGGAAACTTTGTATTATGGGCAGGACAAACCAAATTACCAGGGAACCGCGAACGTGTAATTTCGTCGGCAGACTTACAATTGGTAGACCGTTCGTTAGTAAACAGCCGTTTTAACATTGACCGTGATATGGGACTTCAGTTAAGACACCATTTCAACCTAACAAATAAATTTATTGTTAAAGAAATAGCTTCTATTTCTCAAGGTGAAGGTCGTAATGTAACAACAGGGAATGAAGGTGGACATCAATATACCGGACGTGTGGAATTGTACCCTTTTGGAGATTTTATAAGCAAGGGAGACTATAAAGGTTCTGATTTAAACCGCGAGCAAACTCCTAAATTAGCTGTTGGAGCAACATATAACTTCAACAACAACGCCGTAAGAGACCGAGGAAATCTGGGATCTTACATGGAAACTAATGAAGGGCTGTACGAAACAAATATTTCTACTATCTTTATAGATGCCATGTTTAAGTATAAAGGATTCTCTTTTATGGGTGAATATGCCGATAGAACAGCTGATGACCCAATAGCTAAAAATGCTGATGGTAGTTTAACAGGAGCTGAAGTACAAGTTGGTAAAGGTTTAAACCTTCAATCAGGCTATTTATTCAAAAATAACTGGGAAGTTACTGGTCGTTATACCAACGTAGAATTAGATAAAAATATTACAGGTAAAAATCCTGAAACACAATATACATTAGGACTATCTAAATTTATTGTAGGACATAAATTAAAAGTACAAACCGATATTAGCTATTTAGATGTACCAACCAACAACGGTCAGGTGATGTACAGACTACAGTGCGATATCCATTTCTAAAAGTTAACATTAATATAACATTACATACAGAAACACTAAAGATATTTGCAAACTATTTCTAATTAAAAAATGGAAAATATTTATTTATTTATGATTATTGCCCTGGCCATTTTAGCCATTGCCGATTTGGTTGTTGGGGTTAGTAACGACGCGGTAAACTTCTTAAACTCCGCTATCGGTTCGAAAGCCATTTCGTTTAAAACGATAATGATTGTTGCCAGTATTGGTATTGCCGTAGGAGCTATTTTCTCAAGCGGTATGATGGAAGTTGCCCGAAAAGGGATTTTCAATCCGCATGAATTCATGTTCAATGAAATTATGATCATTTTCATGGCGGTAATGATTACAGACATCCTCCTTTTAGACTTTTTTAATACGGTTGGTATGCCTACCTCTACAACAGTTTCTATTGTATTCGAATTACTGGGAGCTTCTGTTGCTATGGCCCTTATTAAAATTGCACATCAAAACGGAAACTTTTCCGATGTTGTAAACTACATTAACACCTCGAAAGCGACGTCAATTATATTTGGTATTTTACTCTCGGTAGTAGTTGCTTTTTCAATAGGAGCCATTGTACAGTGGATTACCCGTTTATTATTGTCATACAACTTTTTAAATAAAGCTAAATGGGTTGGTGCTGTTTTTGGTGGTTTAGCCTTAGCTTCAATTACCTACTTTATTTTCTTAAAAGGAATTAAAGGAACTGCATTTGCCAGTCAGGAATTGGAGATGCTTGGCGGGATGAAAATCAGCAAGTTCTTAGAAGAAAAAGTACTACTTATTGTGTCTTTAAGTTTTGTGTTATGGAGTTTAATTTCATACGCCTTAATGACCTTCTTAAAAGCGAATATCTATAAAGTAATTATTGCTGTTGGTACCTTTGCCTTAGCATTAGCTTTCGCTGGAAACGATTTAGTAAACTTTATTGGTGTGCCTATCGCTGGTTACCAGTCTTACAACGCCTGGGTTAGTTCTGGTGTTGCTGCCGATGCATTTAGCATGGGTGTATTAGCTGAAAAAGTACCTACGCCAACCATTATGCTTGTTATTTCAGGTTTAGTAATGGTAGCTACGTTATGGTTCTCTTCAAAAGCGAAGAAAGTAACTGAAACAGAAATTAATTTATCTAGAGAAGGTGAAGGAAAAGAACGTTTTCAACCAAACTTCTTATCTCGTGGTTTCGTAAGATCGGCTATTGCTATGTCGCAAATGTCATCGTTTATCTTACCAGGATCGTGGCAAGAAAAAATTGAAAAACAATTTGAAAAACCAGAAGTGTCAACTTCAAAATCGAAAGCTAAAGATTTACCGGCTTTCGATATGGTTAGAGCAGCTATTAACTTAACAGTTGCTGCAGCTTTAATCTCTTTAGCGACTTCTATGAAATTACCTCTTTCTACAACTTATGTAACCTTTATGGTGGCCATGGGTACCTCTTTAGCCGACAGAGCCTGGGGTAGTGAAAGCGCTGTATATCGTGTTGCCGGAGTATTAAACGTTATTGGAGGTTGGTTCTTTACCGCATTTATCGCCTTTATCGCTGCCGGATTAATTGCATATTTAATTAACTGGAATGTATCTGTAATGGTACCGGTTTTATTATTATTTGCTATTGTTTTATTAGCGAGAAACTATATTTCACATAGAAAATCATCTGCGGAATCTAAAACTGAAGATAGCTTAACCCTTTCTGAAAACAGCTCTATTCAAGGTGTTATTCACGAAAGCTCTAAAAACATTGCTAATGTTGTAAAACGCGGAAACAAAATTTACACCAATGCCATTAACGGTTTAGCAAAACAGGATTTAGTTTTATTGAAGAAGAACAAAACTCAGATTATCAAACTATCGAATGAAGTTGATGAATTGAGAGACAATATCTTCTATTTTATTAAAAACTTAGATGAATCTAGTGTTGGCGCGAGTAACTTCTACATTCACATTTTAGGTTATTTACAAGATATGGTTCAGTCTTTAGAGTACATTACTAAAGTGAGTCATAAACACATAAACAACAACCATAAAAAGTTGAAGTTTAATCAGATTAAAGAACTTAAAGAAGTAGATGAGCGTTTCGAAAGATTATTCACTAATGTTCACAATGCATTTAACACAGAATCTTTCGATCAACTTTCTGTAATTTTAGGAAGAAAATCTGAAATCACTTCTTTAGTTACAACTAAAATTCAAAAACAGGTTGAACGTACTCGTACTGAAGAATCGAGTCCGAAAAACACAACCTTATACTTTAGCTTACTTTTAGAAACTAAAGATTTATTAAATGCAACTATGAATCTTTTAGAAGAATACGACCAGGCACACGACGCATCTGTAGTTCCTGCGACTATTAAAGCTGAAGAAACAAAAGCATAAGTAACATATTACTTCATATAAAAAAGCCTGTGAAATTTTCACAGGCTTTTTTGTTTTATGTCTTTTATAAATAAGATAAAACTATCTTAATACTAAACCCCTATTTACTTAACATAATGCACCTAATTTGGCTCTCACAAAGTAAAGGGAAATCCTTTTCAATAACATTTGAATCGTTGAGTTAGATAAAAGCACCTGTTCTGGGTGCTTTTTAATTTTTATAACATCCTATATACGAATACTATTTAATTCCTACCTATTTTGTATACATTTGCAGAAAACAAACCAATTATGATATCAGAAAACAGTTATTTTAACAATAATGTAAAATCCTTAGGCTATACCACAGCTGAAGGAAAATCAACTTTAGGCGTTATGGAACCGGGAGAATACGAATTCTCAACCTCACTACATGAAACTATGACCGTCATTGAAGGTGAGATGACCGTAAAACTTCCTAATTCAAATGAATGGGCAACATATAAAGCAGGTGAAGCCTACGAAATTGACGCAAATAAAAGCTTTTTAGTAAAGGTTGGCACACAAACCTCATATTTGTGTCAGTACCAATAAAACCAGACCTTAATCAAACTAAAAAAGCACCTCCAAAGAGGTGCTTTTTTTGTAATATAACACTTAATTAAAAAATCATTCTCAGCCAATTAAAAGCTCATATAGAATGCATATTATTATGAACCACACATCACACAATCGTCGTCACCTTGACCGGCTTTAGCTTGTGCAATTAGGGCTTTCATTTCTTCTGGAGTCATTGGTTGAACATCAACCTCTGCCTGTGTTTGTTTTGAAAATTTAGCTGCATTTTTTGCTGCTACATTTTGCTTTTGATCCTGCTCCTGAACATTAACCTCTTTAACTTCTACAGCCTGAGCAACAGGTTCTTCTTTTTTAGTGGTCTGAAGCGTAAATTTAATGGCATCTACAGCACTCTTAGTACGTAAGTAATACATACCTGTTTTTAAGCCGCTTTTCCAGGCATAGAAGTGCATCGATGTTAATTTAGCCATGGTTGCTCCTTCCATAAACAAGTTAAGCGATTGCGACTGATCGATAAAGTATCCACGTTGACGAGACATATCGATAATATCTTTCATACTTAACTCCCAAACCGTTTTATAAAGCTCTTTAATGTGCTGAGGAACATCAACATTTTGTACTGAACCATTAGCACGCATTATATCTTGTTTTAAACTTTCATTCCAAAGACCAAGTTCTACCAAGTCTTCTAACAAATGTTTATTTACAACGATAAATTCACCCGATAATACACGACGTGTATAAATGTTAGATGTGTAAGGCTCGAAACACTCGTTATTTCCTAAAATCTGAGATGTTGAAGCTGTTGGCATTGGTGCTACTAAAAGCGAGTTACGAACTCCGTGTTTTAATACCTGCTGACGCAATTTATCCCAATCCCAGTTACCGCTTAATTCTTCATCTTTAATATTCCAAAGATTGTGTTGGAACTGACCTTTACTAATAGGAGAACCTTCGTAAGTCTGGTAAGGTCCGTCTACCTTAGCTTCTTCCATACTTGCTGTTACAGCAGCATAGTAAAGGGTTTCAAAAATATCCTGGTTTAATTGTTTTGCTTCATCACTGGTGAAAGGCATACGTAATTTAATAAACGTATCTGCCAATCCTTGTACACCTAATCCAATTGGACGGTGACGCATGTTTGAGTTTTCAGCTTCAATTACCGGATAGTAATTTCTGTCGATTACTCGGTTTAAGTTTTTTGTTACACGTTTTGTAATACGGAATAATTCCTTGTGATCGAACTCTCCGTTTTTAATAAACATTGGTAACGCAATCGATGCTAAGTTACATACGGCAACTTCATCTGGAGATGTGTATTCAAGAATCTCTGTACATAAATTAGACGAACGAATGGTACCTAAATTCTGTTGGTTCGATTTACGGTTCGCTGCATCTTTATACAGCATGTACGGTGTACCCGTTTCGATTTGAGATTCTAATATTTTCTCCCAAAGTTCACGTGCCTTAATGGTTTTACGACCTTTACCTTCGCTTTCGTATTTTAAATATAATTCTTCAAATGCTTCACTGTGCACTTCGTCTAATCCAGGACATTCGTTAGGACACATTAAGGTCCAAGATCCGTCTTCCTGAACACGTTTCATGAATAAATCTGAAATCCACATCGCGTAGAATAAATCACGCGCACGCATTTCCTCCTTACCGTGGTTTTTCTTCAGGTCTAAGAAATCCATAATATCGGCATGCCAGGTTTCGATGTACATCGCGAAACTTCCTTTACGCTTTCCTCCTCCTTGATCTACATAACGTGCTGTATCGTTAAATACTTTTAGCATTGGAACAATACCATTTGATGTACCGTTGGTTCCGGCAATATAACTTCCTGTTGCTCGGATATTGTGAATAGCTAAACCAATTCCTCCGGCAGATTGAGAAATTTTGGCCGTTTGTTTTAATGTATCGTAAATACCATCAATACTGTCATCTTTCATTGTTAAAAGAAAACAAGACGACATTTGTGGTTTTGGCGTTCCTGAATTAAATAAAGTTGGCGTCGCATGAGTAAAGTATTTTTTAGACATCAACTCGTAAGTTTCTACTACCGATTCGATATCGTCTAAGTGAATACCAACTGCTACACGCATTAACATGTGCTGCGGACGCTCGGCAATCTTTCCGTTTAATTTTAACAGGTAAGAACGCTCTAATGTTTTAAATCCGAAGTAATCGTAACCAAAATCGCGGTTGTAGATAATGGTAGAATCTAACACCTCTTTGTTATCCATAATCACTTTGTATACATCATCTGCTAAAAGCGGAGCTTCTTGTCCTGTACGCGGATTGATGTAAGTATAAAGATCGTGCATAACATCACTAAAACTCTTCTTCGTGTTTTTATGTAAGTTAGACACAGAGATACGTGCTGCTAAACGTGCATAATCTGGATGCGCCGTAGTCATGGTTGCAGCAATCTCAGCAGCTAAATTATCAAGTTCGCTCGTGGTTACACCATCGTAAAGTCCTTCAATTACTCGCATTGTTACTTTTAACGGGTCTACTAACTCGTTTAATCCGTAACATAATTTTCGCACCCTTGCGGTGATTTTGTCGAACATAACCTGTTCTTTTCTGCCGTCTCTTTTGATTACATACATAGTATTACACGTGTTTTGGTTTTCCTGATTACAGCTTCAGAAAAAGGGTTAATTAGATATTTCCAAATACCGATCAATAAAAAGATCAATACTTAGATGATTTAGTTGGATATAAAACTTGTTTGAACCCCATTCCCCAGAAGGGAATGAGATGATACTTTTATAGATTAATAAGATGATTCTTCAACCGGATTTTTAATTAAAAATCTTCGTCGAAAGAGAACTTATCTTTGTCTTCTTCTTTGTTAAGAACTCCTGCCTTTTGATATTCAGACACACGTTTTTCGAAGAAATTTGTTTTTCCTTGTAACGAAATCATATCCATAAAATCAAATGGGTTACCTACATTGTAAACTTTCTCGCAGTTTAATTCAACCAACAACCTGTCGGTAACAAATTCTAAGTACTGTGTCATTAATTTAGAGTTCATACCAATTAAACTAACCGGTAAAGACTCGGTAATAAATTCGCGCTCGATATCTAAAGCGTTAACAATAATATCTTTAATACGCTCTTTAGGCACCTGGTTTACTAAATGGTTGTTGTGTAAGTGCACCGCAAAGTCGCAGTGTACACCTTCGTCTCTCGAGATTAACTCGTTAGAGAAGGTTAAACCTGGCATTAAACCACGTTTCTTTAACCAGAAAATAGAACAGAACGCTCCGGAGAAGAAAATACCTTCTACTGCTGCGAATGCAATTAAACGCTCTGCAAAACTTGGTGATTCAATCCATTTTAAAGCCCAGTCTGCTTTTTTCTTAATCGCCGGGAAATTTTCAATAGCATTGAATAAAATGTCCTTTTCTTTTTCGTCTTTTACGTAAGTATCAATTAATAGGGAGTAGGTTTCACTGTGAATATTTTCCATCATGATTTGAAATCCGTAGAAAAATTTGGCTTCACTGTACTGAACTTCATTAACGAAGTTTTCAGCTAAATTCTCATTTACAATACCATCGCTTGCTGCGAAGAAAGCAAGAATGTGTTTAATAAAATAACGCTCATCATCAGTTAACTTATCTTTCCAATCGGTTAAATCCTGATGTAAATCGATTTCCTCTGCGGTCCAGAAACTTGCTTCTGATTTTTTATACCATTCCCAGATGTCATGATGCTGAATTGGGAATATTACAAAACGATCTTTATTTTCTTGGAGAATGGGTTCGATAGCCTGAGACATTGTTTTTGAGAGTTTTAATTTTAAAGTTTAACGAAAATTTTTAATCGATTTGGGAGTAACAAATATTGGAAAATGATGTTAAAAATGAAAGCTTTAGTTATAAACATTGTGCAAAAGTTTTTAACAATAATGAAAATTACTGAGTATAAGAAGTTTACAAATAAAAAACACTAAAATACTGATTATCAGTATTTTACATTTTTGGTTTTTTCAAAAAGTTTACAGAAATTAAAAGTTTTCCGACCGGAAAACCCTTTATTTTACAGGTGTTTTAAGCAATTATTTAGCCTCGGCGATTTTCTCCAACTCAGCATACCAGTCTTCACCAAATTTTCTTATCAAAGCATTTTTAACAAATTTGTAAACAGGCACCTGTAATTCCTTTCCTAGAGAGCAAGCATCGTCACAAATTTGCCATTTATGATAATTCACAGCCGAAAATTCACTGTAATCCTGAACACGAATTGGATACAGTTCACAAGACACCGGTTTTTTCCATGACACGTCACCATTTCGATAAGCCGCTTCAATACCGCAAAGTGCTACGTCCTTCTCATCATAAATAACATAAGCACAGTCGGCACCATTAATAAGAGGCGTTTCTAATTCACCATCATCTTCCGACGTCACAAAAGCACCTTGCGCTTCAATAGCATCAATACCCTCCTGACGTAAGTAAGGTTTCACCTTTGGGTAAATATCTTTTAAAATCTGAGCTTCTTCTTTATCCAGTGGTGCTCCTGCATCACCATCAACACAACACGCTCCTTTACATGCCGAAAGATTACACACAAATTCTTTTTCTATAATATCTTCAGAAACAATTGTTTTCCCTAATTGAAACATACCTTTACTACCATTTTTCGGGTGCAAAAATAACGAAACTTTATGTTTAAAACACTATTGTAATTTATGATATTGCTATACATTTGTTACGAAATTTAAAACATGAACTTATGCAATTCAACTTTAAAGAAATATTTACTGCCTTTATGGTTCTCTTCGCTGTTATCGATATTATTGGAAACATTCCAATTATTATTGATTTAAGAAAAAAAATGGGACACATTCAAAGTGGTAAAGCTTCCATTATTGCCGGAGTTATTTTAATCATGTTTTTATTTTTAGGTAAAAGCATTTTGAATCTGGTTGGTATTGATGTAAACTCCTTTGCAGTTGCCGGTTCATTTATATTATTCTTTATTGCTTTAGAAATGATTCTTGGCATTACCCTTTACAAGGAAGAAGAGCACAGCGCTATGTCTGCCACGGTGTTCCCTTTAGCTTTCCCATTAATAGCAGGCCCAGGAAGTTTAACCACATTATTATCGCTAAGAGCAGAGTTTAGCACCGAAAATATAATTGTTGCGGTACTCTTAAATGTTATTATTATTTTTGTAGTGCTTAAAACATCAAAAAAGATTGAGCGCCTTATAGGGCAAAACGGAATTAATATTATCCGTAAAGTATTCGGGGTTATTTTATTGGCTATTGCCGTTAAATTATTCGCTCACAACATTAAAGCCTTATTCGCTTTAACCTAAAAACATTCTTAAAAATGAAAATAGCAACCATAGTTATAAGTGTATTAGCATTGGCCCTTGTGGTTTTTAATGCAACAAAAATTAATTTCAGCGCCCCATTACAAGGCGAAAGTTCTGTTGCGATTATTACCATTTTAGCTTCGCTTTGCGCCATTCTTATTATGCTTATTTTATACACATCTAAGCGCATAGAACAAAAAGTAAAAGAACGCCGTTAATATGCAATTTGATGCTTTAATTATTGGAGGTGGCGCAGCTGGTTTATCCTGTGCTTTAATTTTAGGCTCCGCAAAGAACAAAGCCTACGCTAAAGACAAACACATTGGTATTGTTGTTCACCAAAAAACATCACATCTTCAAACCGCTTTATTCAATAATGTTCTAGGCCTTACACCAGGCACTACAGGTGCGTCTGTTTTAGAAAGCGGGAAACAGCAACTTACTAAGCTTTATCCGCATGTAGAACAAATTGAAGGTGAAAAGGTTCTTGAATTAGAAAAAATTAAAAACGGTTTTAAAATTAAAACCAACAAACACACCTATCAATCTAAAATTGTTGTTGTTGCGGTTGGCTATACCAATTTAATGCACATTAAAGGTTTAGAACAATATGTTGAGCCTCACCCAAGATCTGCAATTGAAAAAGACCGTATCTGGTTAAAAAACACCGACCATTTAATTGAAGAAAATCTTTATGTTGCCGGATCTTTAGCAGGATGGCGCAGTCAGTTTGCTATTTGTTCAGGTAGTGGCGCTCATGTCGCTACAGACATTCTAACCCTTTGGAATGAAGGGAATCATGCTAAAGTACACGATAAAATAGAAGAGTAATTACTCCCATACCTCACTTAACCGAATTACCTCATCAATCATAATATCACTCTGATTGATAATTTGCTCAAATGCACCATCACCATACAATTGATCGGCTAAAGCAGCTTTAATGTATTGCTTCACCTCGTCGTGATAAGCCACAAAAGTAATTTTAGTATTGGTACGAAGATTTACATAATCCTGAAAGTCGAAAACCATTTCATCGCTCACCATGTAGTTATCAATAAAATCTTCTCGAGACATAATACCATAGGCCTTTCGATCTTTATCCAACTCTACGAACACAAAATTACTTATAAAACCACTACGCTGTAAAAAGGTTAAGGTTTCGTTTTGTAAGCTTGTATCGATAGGAACAAATACATCAGGAATAATACCTCCGCCTCCATAAACCACTTTACCTTTTGGTGTTGTAAATTTTAGGGAATCGGCTACTTTAATCTTATCGGAATCAAATAACTCTCCACTCTCAATACGATCGAAATAATCATGATAATAATCGTCGTTTCCTTTGTTATAAGAACGTTGAATAGAACGTCCTGTTGGTGTATAATACCTAGAGACAGTCAGTCTTACAGCACTGCCGTCACCTAAATCCATTTCACGTTGTACCAGGCCTTTACCGTAACTTCGGCGACCAACAATAGTCCCTTTGTCGTTATCCTGAAGCGCTCCGGCTACAATTTCACTTGCCGATGCCGAATTTTCATTAATTAACACAAATAACTTACCGTCTTCAAAATCGCCTTTGCTGGTAGCAAAGTTTTTTTCAATATGACCTCGTTTATTTTTGGTGAATAATATTAGCTTTTCATCTTCTAAAAACTCATCAACAATTTGCTCGGCAATCCCAAGAAAACCACCCGGATTATCACGTAAATCTAAAGCGATTTCTGTCGCGCCTTCATCCAGTAATTTATCTAAAGCTGTTTTAAACTCTTTATAAGTCGACTCCGCGAAGCGGTTAATTTTTATATAACCCAGCTTACCAGTTAACATGTAAGCTGCATCAACACTTTTAATAGGAATCGCAGAACGCTTCACTGTAAAATCTAAAAGTTTCGATTCGCCCTTTCTATAGACCTTTAATTTCACTTTAGTGTTTTCAGGTCCTTTTAGCTTATCGACCATATCACTATTGTTCAGCTTCGCTCCAAAAAGTGTATCGCCATCGGCCATTAAAATACGATCACCGCCTTTAATACCAGCCCTTTCACTTGGTCCGCCTTCAATAGCACGAATAACTGCAATACTATCTCTAAAGGGATAAAAACTTACGCCAATACCAATAAAATCGCCTTTCATGTTTTCTGAAACGCGCTGCATATCTTCTTTTGGAATATACACCGAATGCGGATCGAGATTCTCCAGAATGCCATTTACTGTAACATCTACAATGCTATCGGTGTTAATGTCATCAACGTAATCGTAATCTATATAATCGATAAGTCGGTTAAGCTTATCTTTTTTGCTATTTGTAGAAAACAACCTGTCCGGCGAATCACTAAAATTTAACTTTCCGCCAATAAAAATCCCTGCCGCAATAGCAACACCAAGTATTAAGGGCAAGTATTTTTTATTATTAGACATTAAGCTTCTATATCTTCAATTTGTTTCAGTTCGATGCCAGCTTTAGCTAAAAATTTAAGACCAGAATCGTCTTTGTAAGCATCCTGATAAACCACTTTTACAATACCTGCTTGGTGTATAAGTTTACTACATTCTTTACACGGTGACATGGTAATGTATAAGGTAGCTCCTTTACATGATTGTGTCGATGCCGCTACTTTTAAAATCGCATTGGCTTCGGCATGCAAAACATACCATTTTGTGTAGCCTTCATCATCTTCACAAAAATTTTCAAACCCCGATGGCGTACCATTATACCCATCAGAAATTATCAT
This sequence comes from Aestuariibaculum lutulentum, assembly GCF_032926325.1. Taxonomy (NCBI): domain Bacteria; kingdom Pseudomonadati; phylum Bacteroidota; class Flavobacteriia; order Flavobacteriales; family Flavobacteriaceae; genus Aestuariibaculum; species Aestuariibaculum lutulentum. The sequence continues at coordinate 1,681,753 of NZ_CP136709.1, read as the reverse complement.
TCTATCCTTTACAATAAGTGCTCCAACCTGTCTGCGGTTACAGTAAGACAATTTTCCCCACTCTTTAGCAATTCTTAAATACGCTTTATCGTACTTAAGCTGTTTAATCTTCGGCATGAATCTGTATTTGTTTTTGGCGTGTTGATTTTAGCAACCAGGCTTTCGGTAGTCGCTTTTATTTTTACAAAATAAAGAGCTCCAACAACTACCTCAATCCTTCACGCGAAATAATATAACGAATATACTTGGTTCGTATTTTAATTACAACCCTACTTCGTTAAACTTTTACGAAAGTTTATATAATTTTAGATGTTAAGTACTTAATTTTTAGATTAAGCCAAGAAATCGCTGTTTAAAATCATAGGAATAACGAGCCCAACCACAATGGCCGAAATCACCATAATCCAGTCGCGTTTTGAAAAACGGAAAATGGTTTGCACCAAATACCCTAAAAACAACACGATAAATACAATAATAATCTGTGCGATTTCTATTCCTAATGCAAATTCTAATAACAATACAAGTTTACTATCAGAATCTCCAAGTAACATTTTAAACTCTCTGGCAAAGCCTAACCCGTGAATTAATCCAAAAAATAAAGTAGATAAAAATAAAACACCCACTTTTTCCTTTTGCGCGCCTTTTCCCGACGTAAACACATTAAACAAGGCGACCACTAAAATGGTAATAGGTATTAAAAATTCAACAATCGTAGCATTTACACTCACCATCCCATAAGATGCCAGAACCAAAGACAAAGTATGTCCTAGGGTAAACATAGAGACCAATAAAAACACGCGTTTCCAGTCTTTAAACAAATAAGGAACCGTTAAAACAATAAGGAATAAAACGTGGTCGTAAGCTTTGATATCAAGGACATGATTTATACCATACTCTACGTTAAACCAAAAATTCTCTAGCATAATAATTAATTAAGATATGGGAAATGTCAAAGATACAATTAATTCGATTTTTTCAGAGGCGTGTTATACTTTTTATCCAACTGAAAGAGCATCTCTTTAGTAATATCCTGAAGATCAAAACTATGATTCCATCCCCAGTCTGCTCTGGCACGTGAATCATCAATACTTTTAGGCCAGCTATCTGCAATGGTCTGCCTGTAATCCGGACTGTAGATTATTTTAAAATCGGGATGCGATGCCTGAATACTTTCTGCAACGTCTTTTGGTGTAAAGCTAATAGCCGATAAATTATAAGACGACCTTATTTTTATTGCTTCGGCAGGTGCTTCCATAATATCAACAGTTGCCTTTATAGCATCATCCATATACATCATGGGTAGTTTCGTGTTTTCAGACAGAAAACATTCATAAGCCCCATCGGTTATCGCTTTATGATAAATTTCAACAGCATAATCGGTAGTTCCTCCGCCAGGCATGGTTTTCCAGCTTATAATTCCAGGGTAACGTAAACTCCTGACATCTACCCCAAATTTATTAAAATAATACTCACACCAACGCTCGCCCACCTGCTTGGTAATACCATAAACGGTTGATGGCTCCATAACAGTATACTGAGGTGTATTTTCAACCGGAGTTGTGGGTCCAAACACCGCAATACTCGATGGCCAGAATACTTTTTTAATCACATTGGCTTTCGCCAGATTTAGCACATGAAACAGCGATTCCATATTTAAATCCCAGGCTTTCATTGGGAATTTTTCTCCCGTAGCACTAAGCATGGCAGCCATAAGGTAAATCGTGTCAATCTGATATTTATCGACGCATATTTTAATACTGGAATAGCTTCGCGCATCGACCACTTCAAAAATACCTGTATTAACAACACCTAAATTGCTGTAACTAATATCGCTTGCAATAACATTCGAACTACCATACAAATCACGTAGCTTAAATGTTAATTCTGAACCAATTTGTCCGCAAGCCCCTATTATTAATATTTTAGGTTTCATTTAACCAAGGTTTTATGTGTACTACTTAAAATTACTAAGATTTTATTGAAAACTTTTCATTTCTACATGAAAACATTTTAAACTTCATCACCATCTATTTTAAAGATTAATAAACTATTCCTATATCTTTGCCGTTGTATTTATATTTAAAAAACCTATGAATTTTAAATTTTTAAGTCTTTTAGGCATTTTCATCATAATCATGAGTTCTTGTAAGCAATCTGAAAACCAGGAACAAAATACCGATACTTCTAAAAACACTAACGAAGTGACGGAAAGTGATATTGCCAAACTTAAATACACCGAATTCTTATTAGATAATCAAACAGAAGAAGCCATACAAAGCTGGAACGAATACACACAAATTAACGATGTTGTTAACAACGTAAAAAAAGGCGACCTCAGCTTTTTCAATGACAACGATGAAGCCATCACTGTTCTCCTTAAGGATTTTAATAAAAATATTCCCGAAAAAGTAAATACCGATGCTGTTAAAGCACGTATTACAGCATTTGAAACCAAACTTTATAAACTACAAAGTTTTTCCGGGTTATCGACAACCAAACGAGATGAGTTGCTTGCAACGATTAAAGAATTTCTAGTTGCATTTTCAAATTTGAACCTTCAAATGAATAAAAAAATGGAGGCCGACAAAAACGTTTTTGAACGTCCTTAATCTGCTTTTCATTTTAACAGGTTTGTTCTTTCAATTTGTGTTAAGATTTTCATAATCAACCCCCTGTTCATAGACAAGTATGCTACCTTGGGCTCATTATTTAACCAAATCAGCATATGAAAACAAACTTAAATCTTAAGCCTTTCTTAGGCTTATCGTTGGTCTTGGCTGTAGCTTCGTGTAAAAACGAAACAAAAACCGAAACCACCGAAGTTGCCCAAACACCTGGCATTAACCTTGAGTTTATGGATTCCTCGGTAAAACCACAAAACGATTTTTTCAAATTCGTTAATGGTAAATGGTTAGCAACTACCGAAATTCCGGATGACCAAACCCGTTGGGGAAGCTTTAATGAATTAAGAAAGAAAACCGATGAAGACGCACTAGCCATCTTAAAAAATGCCATGTCTGACAACAAAGACATTAAAAAGAGTGAAGTACTTCCGGGATCTGACCAACAAAAAGCTATCGAACTTTTTAAAACCATAATTGATACTGTAAGCAGAAATAAAATGGGTATCAATCCCATTAAAAAAGACTTAAAAAAGATTGATGCCATTCAGAATATAGAAGATCTTCAAAACTTTTTAATTGAAATGGAACCTACCGGAGGCATTGGTTTCTTTGGTTTTCATGTAGGCACCAACCCAAAAAACAGTAATATTAACTCTGCCTTTTTAGGTTCGGGTCGTTTAGGACTTCCTGATAGAGATTATTACGTTAAAGATGATACAGACTCTAAAGAGAAAAGAGAACTTTACGTGGCACATGTTACTAAAATGCTTCAATATTTAGGAGATACTGAAACTGAAGCTAACGACCAGGCTAAACGTATTTTAGCTTTCGAAACACGACTTGCCGAACCAAAAATGGATAAGGTAGAACGTCGTGATGCCCGCAAACGCTACAACCCTAAATCTATCTCCGAATTACAAAATATGGTTCCCGCTATTAAATGGAATACTTATTTTAAAGGTATCGGCGTTAAAAGTATCGACACCATTATTGTTGGCGAATTAAAATATACCGAAGCGTTACAAAATATCCTTGCCGAAAACAATGTAGACGACTGGAAAGCGTATTTACGTTGGTCTTTATTCAACCGATCGGCAAGTGCATTAAGTACCGAAATAGAAACTGCTAACTGGGAATTCTATGGCAAAACATTACGTGGTGCAAAACAACAACGTCCTTTAGAAGAACGAGCGCTTTTAACAGTTAACGGTGCTGTTGGCGAAGCCTTAGGCAAACTTTATGTAGATGAAGTTTTTCCTCCTGAAGCTAAACAGCGTGCAGAAAAAATGATTGCTAATGTGATTAAAGCTTTTGAAAATCGCATTAGAAATGCAGCCTGGATGACTGAAGAAACGAAAGAAAAAGCTGTCGAAAAACTTTTAGCTTTAACCGTTAAAATCGCTTATCCTGATAAATGGAAAGATTACTCCGATTTGGAAATCAGTTCAACAGATGAAAACGGATCCTTTTCTCAAAACATGCTTAACGTAAGCGCCTGGAACCATAAAAAGAATTTAGAAGATTTAGGTAAGCCGGTAGATAAAAGCCGTTGGGGTATGTCTCCACAAACGGTTAATGCCTACTTCAATCCATCGTTTAACGAAATTGTATTCCCTGCAGCTATTTTACAGCCTCCATTTTTCAATTTTCAGGCAGACGATGCTGTTAACTACGGTGGTATTGGTGCGGTTATAGGTCATGAGATTTCACACTGTTTTGATGATTCTGGTGCGAGATATGATAAAAACGGAAACCTGAACAATTGGTGGACAGACGAAGATTTAACACGGTTTGAAGCTTTAGGAAAAGATTTAGCAGATCAATACAGTGCCATTGAAGTGTTACCTGAAACCAATATTAACGGTCCATTCACACTTGGCGAAAATATTGGGGACCTAGGTGGTGTAAATGCAGCTTACGATGCTTTACAGCTTAGCTTTAAAGATAACGGAAGACCAGAAGACATCGACGGTTTTACTGCCGAGCAACGTTTCTTCATGTCTTGGGCGACTGTTTGGAGAACCAAAATGCGTGATGACGCTTTAAAAAATCAAATTAAAACCGATCCGCACTCACCGGGTATGACCAGAGCTGTTCAACCTCTTTTAAATGTTGATGCCTTTTATCAGGCTTTTGATATTAAAGAAACCGACAGTTTATACTTAGAACCGAGTAAACGAGTAAAAATCTGGTAATAAAAAAAGGGTGTTTTCAAAATTAGAAAACACCCTTTTCTTCTTTAACACTAAATTTATTTTTTCTCTTCTGCAGCCTGCGCCTGAAGCATTTGTTTTTGTCTTAACAACTCATTCTTCGTAATTTGAATCAAATTAAAATTAGGCGCTTCTTTAAATGCAGCATCTAAAATATCTACAGCTGCATCAATATTTGCTTTTCTATCTTTATTGTAAAGCGATAAAGCCTGCAAATACATAAATGCAGATTTTAAAGACACTTCGTAAGGCTGTTGTGTTTCGTAAAACGCCTTTTTCATATCATCTGTAGCATTTGCCAAACCGTAAGTAATATTTTTATCAGCTTCCTCAATCTGTTGTGTTTGTAAATTAAGTTCAGCTAATTCATAAGCTAAATGAGCATTCGGGTCTCTTTTAAAAATTTCCTGAAAAAATCCGATAGCCAATTCAGGACGCTTCACTGCTTTTAATGAAATCGCCTTTACTTCTAAAGCCATATCCGAATCGTCCATTTTTTTATCAATACCAATAGTGTTAAGCGCCTGAACATATTGCCCCTCTCTCATGTATATGTAAGCCAAAGTGTCTAAGCGTTCAAACGATGGCGATAATACATTTAGATGCGTTAAACCATTTATGATTCCCTGCACATCACCCTGCTTTTGCATTTGCTTATAATAAGCTTCAAAATGTTTTATTAAATCTGAGTTACTCTGGGCTCCCATTGTCATGCCACAAACTAATAAAACCAATACTAATATTCTTTTCATGCGTCTTTGTTTTTCTAGGATGCTAAAACTATAAAAATTTAACAGTTACACAAGTAAAAATTTACCAATAATCTTATTAAAAAATTAAAACACTCCACTTAAGCTTTAATAATTGTTAAAAACGAAAAATGGCATTCTTAGGATTACTAGAAAAAAAGAATTATATTTAGAACTACTAAATTAAATATTATGGGGATAAAAAGTTTTCAAGGAGCGAGGAAACATCAAGCACAGATGGTTGATGAAACACCTCTAAAAGTGAGTGATTACATGTCTACCGATTTGATTACGTTTACTCCCGATCAAACCATTGAAACGGTAATTGAAGCGTTAATACATCATAGAATTTCGGGTGGACCAGTAATTAATGATAAACACGAATTGGTTGGCATTATTTCGGAAGGAGATTGCATTAAAAAAATTAGCGAAAGTCGCTATTACAATATGCCTATGCAGGATAAAACCATTGAACACTACATGGCTAAAAATGTGGAAACTATTGATGGTAATATGAATATTTTTGACGCCGCCAGTAAATTTTTAAACGCAAAAAGACGACGTTTTCCTATTGTGGAAAACGGCAAACTGGTAGGACAAATTAGTCAGAAAGATATTTTAAAAGCAGCCATGCAATTAAAAGGACAAAATTGGAAGTAGAAGAGAGATAAGCAAAAAATCTTCCAACATTAAAGCTTTTGGTTATTCATTTTCCAAAAGCTTTTTTGTTTGTATCATCTTTACGATTAATAAAAGTATAATTCTAATAACAGCATTACAAACTAAGCCTTTAGAGATGCCATATCAATTACAAATCTATAATGAACATCGCTTTTCAACATACGCTCATAAGCTGAATTAATATCTTGAATATTGATAATTTCAATTTCTGAAGTTATACCATGCTCTCCACAAAAATCCAGTAGTTCCTGAGTTTCAGCAATGCCTCCAATTAACGAACCCGCAACGGTTTTACGTCCCATAATCATAGGAACAGAATTTAACATTGGATCTAATGGCCCTAAATACCCTACTAATACTAAAGTTCCGTTTGTAGCCAAGGTTCCGACATAAGGGTTTACATCATGAATGTAAGGTACCGTATCAATAATAAGATCGAAATGTCCTTGAAATGCATTCATTTGGTCTTCATCTGTAGAAATAATAACCCTGTGCGCTCCCAAATCCATAGCATCCTTTGTTTTATCAGGAGATCTTGAGAATAAGGTTACTTCGGATCCCAAAGCATTCGCCAACTTTATAGCCATATGCCCGAGTCCACCCAAACCAATTACAGCCACTTTGCTACCCTTCCCAACTTTCCAGTGTCTTAAAGGAGACCAGGTCGTAATTCCGGCACAAAGCACTGGTGCCACGGCAGCCGGGTTCAGGTTAGTGGGCACTTTTAATACAAAATGTTCATCGACGACAATACTTTCGGAATACCCTCCAAAAGTCTGCATATTAAAATACTTGTCATGACCGCCATAGGTACCAACCCATTCCGGACAATACTGTTCTAAATCATTTTCACAATTAGAACACGATCTACACGAATCTACCAAACACCCTACAGCCACGAGGTCACCAACTTTAAAATTTGTTACCGCATCACCTACATTAATAACTTTTCCAACAATTTCATGACCGGGAACTACCGGGTAAACCGAAAAGCCCCAATCGTTTCTTGCAAAATGAAGATCGGAATGACAAACTCCACAATACTCTATATCTATCTCAACATCTTTCGCTGTTACTCCCCTTCTTTTGATGCTTAGTTCTCCTAAACCAGCATCACTGGCTTCTGTACCATAAGCTTTAATCTGTTTAACATCCATAATATTCAAATTTTAAATTACTTTAATATTACCATGATTTAGAGCAACTTGCTTTATAAAGATAAGCATAAAATTTAGAATTAAAATATCACGGTTAATCCATGTTAGACCATGTCTCAGGCAAAGCTAATTACAACAGATTCTAACTTTCACGTTTAACCAAAGCATAATAATCTCCTTCTAAAGGCAAGTATCCTTGATCGTAAACAAAGTAATATACAGTACCCGTTTTTGTAGTGTAGATACTGGTAAAATAATTAAAATCGAAACCAGCTTCAATTAATTTTGCTCTGGAAGTTTTGGTTTTCTGATTAGGATTCAACTGTTCTAAAATTCTGTGATTCTTTCGAAGTCTGTTATTGGTATTTCGAATCAGGTTTTTACTATCCTTATTTACCCGATTGTTATAAGCATTCCGGCAACCATCGCTGCAGAATTTCTTATCGATGCGACCTACAATTTTCTCACCACATTCTAAACATTGTTTTTGCATAGTTAACTGATATTTAAATAAATATACAAATTATTCGTTTACAAACGACTACAAACATTTACAAACGAATTTAAACAAGTAATAACCGACTAACATTTCTACCGTATCGCACCTTTGCCTTGTCGAAACATAAGAACTCGATAGTATTAACTGTTTAACCTTAAATTTAAAATTATGAATACGCTTAGAAACAGAGTACAGTTGATTGGAAACTTAGGAAATGATCCTGAAATTATGAATTTAGAATCTGGCAAAACACTGGCCAAATTCACTATTGCAACTAACGAAAGTTATACAAATAGCAAAGGAGAGAAAATTACCGACACCCAATGGCATAATGTAATAGCCTGGGGACATACCGCTAAGATTATTGAAAAATATGTAAATAAAGGCAAAGAAGTGGCCATTGAAGGCAAGTTAACATCACGAAGCTACGACGATAAAGAAGGTAATAAACGCTACATTACAGAGATTGTTTGTAACGAACTTTTAATGTTGGGAAAATAATTAACTGCTACGAATTATTTTCATAAAGTCAAGGCCGTTTAAATAAACGGTCTTGATTATTTTTTTACGTTGTCGATGTTGAAATATCCGCCTTTATTTTCCTTTCGTTCTAAAGACTGACTGACAATAAGGTGAGCAACATTAATCATGTTTCTTAGTTCACAAAGCGACGAGGTGATTTTCGATTCTTTATAAAATGCTTCAACCTCATCATGAATTAGCTCCAAACGCTTCTTAGCACGATTTAAACGCTGGTTACTTCTTACAATACCCACATAATTACGCATCAACGCCTGTAATTCTTTTAAATTATGCTGAATTAACACATGTTCTTTAGTAATCGCCGTTCCCTCATCATTCCAATCCGGAATATCAACATCGGCAGATTTATACTCATGTTTCACATGATACTTATAGATATTATGCGCATAAACTAAAGCTTCTAATAACGAATTGGATGCTAATCTATTTGCGCCATGTAAGCCTGTTCTTGTACATTCGCCACAAGCAAATAAATTATCAATGGTCGTTTTTCCTTTTTTGGAAACCTTAATACCTCCACACAAATAATGAGATGCAGGGACTACAGGAATCCAATCAGTTTTAATATCGATATGATTATCTAAACATTTCTGATAAATATTCGGAAAGTGTTTAATGAAGGCTTGAAAATCTAAATGGGTACAATCTAAAAATACATGAGATGCTCCCGATTTTTTTAATTCCCTGTCAATACTTTGCGATACAATATCTCGTGATGCCAATTCAGCACGATCGTCATATTTTAACATAAAACGTTCGCCTTCACCATTTCTCAAATAAGCACCAAAACCTCGAACCGCTTCAGAAATTAAAAATGAAGATTCCCCTTTTGCATCGTACAATGCCGTTGGATGAAACTGTACAAACTCCATATCTTTAATCCGCGCCTTCGCTCGGTATGCCATGGCAATACCATCGCCAGTAGCAATTACCGGATTTGTAGTATGCCCGTAAACACAACCAATACCTCCAGCCGCTAACAAGGTACTATTTGCTTTTATTGTTGAAATCTCTCCGGTCTCTTGATCAAAGACATAAGCACCATAACATTTCAACTCTTCAGGGTCTGCACCTTCAATATGGTGATTAGTGATTAAATCTAAAGCAAAATGATGGGGTAAAATAGTAATATTTGGCAACTGATGCGCACGCATTAATAAAGCACGCTCTATTTCATATCCTGTGATATCTTTATGATGCACTACACGATATTCGGAATGTCCACCTTCTTTACCTAAATCAAATTCTCCCTCGGCGTCCAAATCGAAATTTGCACCCCAAAGTAACAGCTCTTCAAGGCGTTCTGGTCCTTCTTTAATCACCATTTTAACCACGTCCTCTTTACAAAGTCCGTCACCGGCAATTAAAGTATCTTTTATATGCTTTTTAAACGAATCGTTTTCCTTATCAAGCACTATGGCTACACCACCTTGAGCATATTTAGTATTCGATTCGTCTTCGTTTGCCTTAGTAACAATAATGACCTTTCTTTCAGGAAATTTTTCAGCAATTTTAACTGAAAACGTTAATCCGGCAACACCCGAACCAATAACTAAATAATTTGTAGTAACCATGGTTTTACTCGATAATCGAGAATTAAATACTTCGAGTTAACCTCGAATTCAATACTATTTTATATTAAAATTATTGTCTATTTAGACAATTCCAACATGCGTTCAATAGGTAGTAACGCACGCTCTATAATGTTTTCCGATACGTGAATCTGAGGCGATTCGTTTAATAAACAATCGTACAATTTCTGCATCGTATTCATTTTCATAAAATGACACTCACTACAAGCACAAGTGTTATCTTCAACCGCAGGCGCAGGAATTAAATCGGCCGTAGGGATTTCTTCTTGCATTTTATGTAAAATACCTGCTTCGGTAGCTACGATAAACTTTTCGGTTGGATGTTGTTTCACGAAATTAATCATTCCTGAAGTCGACCCGATATACGCCGCCGTATCTAAAATATGTGTTTCAGATTCCGGGTGCGCAATAATCTTATAATCCGGGTGTTTTTTGTGAAGTTCAATTAACTTATCTATAGAAAAGGCTTCATGAACCACACAACTACCATCCCATAGTAGCATATCTCTACCGGTTTCTCTCATTATGTAACGACCAAGATTTTTATCTGGCGCAAAAATAATAGGTGTTTCTTCTGGTATAGACTGAACAATTTTTAATGCGTTTGAAGACGTACAAACAATATCACTTAATGCTTTTATTTCTGCTGAGCAGTTAACATAAGTAATCACGACGTGATCTGGATGCGCTTTAGTAAAAGCCTCAAAACTATCAGGAGGACAAGAATCGGCTAACGAACAACCCGCTTTTAAATCTGGTAACACTACCGTTTTATCCGGGTTTAATATTTTAGCAGTCTCGGCCATAAAGTGCACGCCTGCAAATACTATAATATCGGCATCGGTTTCGGCCGCCTTTTGTGACAAGCCTAAACTATCTCCTACATAATCTGCAATATCCTGAATTTCCGGCACCTGATAATAGTGGGCAAGAATTACAGCATTTTTTTCCTTTTTAAGACGATTTATTTCTTTTACTAAATCTATTGTTTCACTCATATCTTCTCAATTTCATCTACAATCGTACACCGGTGTAAACGCATATTTTTTGCAAATATCATAATTAAAATTATAATGCATTGTGTTTGCCTTAAAAAATAAAGCGGAATTGAATACAAATTATCTATTCTATAAATCTTTTAATTCTTGTTAAAGAAAAAGGCGTTTCTTTAATAAAATTGAAACGCCTTTTAGGAAACTACTAACCATCAATAGCTTAATATTTAACTCACTAGAACCTCATTTTCAAGTTCTAATTCTAAACTGTTTAATGTAAACTCACCTCTTTCCAACTGACTCAAAACATCATTCTTAACATCCTGAAATTTGTTCTGAATATTTAAAAACATGATTTTATAATAAGAAACACCGGCTTTCATATTTGTCAAAAAAGTCTTTAGGTACTTCTCCTCTTTCGCTGTCATATCATTTTTAGCAGCATCTACCTTTTGTTTTAGATAATCGATATAGATAAAAAGCTCCTTAACAAACATATGAGGTCTGTCTGTTCTGGAAATCATATTATCCCGACCATAAATGTGATCGGTCATATTTTCAAGGCTCATAACTTTAGAATAATACGCCATATTAGGTCCCGGACAAATAGAAACGCCTTGGCCTTCTGTTTTTGTATCTAAATTATATTTCAACAACGCAGAAGTTCCTAAACCAACACAAGTACAAGATTTTTCTATAATCTTGTTATATTCCTCATTATAAACCTGATCAGATAGATTTAAATCATCTAAAGCTTTAATTTTTAAATGCTGATATTCACGAGATGCCGTACAAACCCCTGTGTCTTTAAATTCCTTATTGAGAGCCACAAACTTTTTAGGACAAGCACTACCCGGACGCCCTTTATTTATCAAGGTTTCCTTTTCTAAATCTTTAGTGTTATTCTTTAGGTTATTAAACGGAATTCCTAATGGCGAGATATCACTTAAATACAAATCGTCTTCTTTAGCTAAAAGCAGCTTATCTATAGTTTTCTCATCAACTGTTGTCGCTTCTGGAACCAATAAAAAAGGCGTTCCCCAACCTATGGCATCTAACTCATATTCATCCAATAAAAACTCATGCTCTTCATGAGTTCCCACACCGCCTTGTGCCGAAATTTTTATCGATAGAGATTCTTCAGGAATAACCCTATTTTGATTTTCCAATTCCTGCTTTAAAATAGATTCAATAGAGCTTCTTAACGTTTCTCGGTTTTCTTTGAATTCAGACAATACAGGTCCTAGCAAATAACCATCGGTAGCAAATGCATGACCTCCACAGTTTAAACCAGATTCTATGCGATACTCTGATACCCAGAGCCCTTTTTTAGCTAAAAATTTCCCCTGAATTAATGCCGAACGATAATCGCTAACTTTTAAAATGATTTTCTTTTTAAACTCGCCTTGCTGATTAGGAAAAAAATCTTCAAACGAACTCATATACGCATACAACCGTGGATTCATACCAGCCGAAAGTACCACCGAAGAATTTAATTTACTATTAGCAAACCCTCTAAATGCCGCATGTGCATCGTTATATTCTACAGGTAGTTTTTCATCTTTATCATAATTATCTTTATCAACTTTGGTCATGATGTTCACATCAATACTCCCTTTAACCAATCGTTGATCTAACCATGATTTAATATCCGATTTTGCCACACCTTTTTCAATTAATGCCTGAAACTCAGTTTTAAGATTGCTATGGGTAGGCAGTAAATCTAAATATGTTTTAAAATCATGACTCATTTCGAGCGCTGATTTTTTCATCGCTTCAAACTTTTTATCAACCACATCATGAATTAAATTCAGATAAGAGGTAATACGTTTGGCTCTAAAATCGTCAACTTTATTTGTAATTTCCTGATAAGGTAATTCAAACTTCTCACTATACATTTTTCGTAACTTCTCGATAAGTATATCGTCTACCAGAGAAATCACCGAATCAATTCCATATTGCGCAACTTTCAGGGGTGAATCTATAGTAAAACCAATCCCCATAACCGGAATATGAAACGAATGTGCCTTTTTATTCATAGTTGAATTTTTGGTTACTTTTTTAAAAGGTTAAAAGTAAAGTGTTCATATTTCACTATTTATGACATTTATCATAAAACCAATATTAACCAAGATAAGTAACCATAAGGGTTTCGGGATTATAAAGATTTGTAAGAAACTCTTCTTTTATTTAATTATTCACAACAAGAAATCGATAAATAGAAAATTTTAATAAAACTTTAAGACGATTGCACTTGTTTCTTAGAGCTTCATTACTTTTATGCTTAATTTTCAATTAGAACGATATATGTCTGTAGAACCAAAATTAACGCGATTCAAACAAAACGTATTGTCTAAATACCAAATATACAACAGTATATTTATGACATTACCTTTTGATTCGATCACAAAAACAGGAGTCTTACTCCCATTATTTCATGAAACTTGTAGAAAAGGATTTGCAAACGGAGACGATCCGACCACGATTGTAGACACCTTCTTCAAAAAATATCAGGCAAGGCGTAATAAAGAAAGTCAAATTAATCTGTTATTCAGATTTATACAATACATAGAGCGTCAGGTTGTATTATTTGATGCTATTGAAGATGCCGCCTTCCCGATTGTAAACAACATGGAAGGGATTGGAACTTTAAGAAACCTGAAAGAAGCGTCGAATTCTGAAAACAAACTTGAAGAATTACGCGCTTACCTGGAAGAATTTAAAGTGCGTATTGTATTAACTGCGCATCCAACACAATTTTACCCGGGTTCGGTTTTAGGAATTATTACCGATTTAACCGAAGCCATTAAAAGCAACGACCTGTCTCAAATTAACAATTTATTCGGGCAGTTAGGTAAAACGCCTTTCTTTAAGCACACCAAACCTACGCCTTACGACGAAGCCATTAGTTTAATATGGTACTTAGAGAATGTATTCTATCATTCATTCGGACAGATTTACAACTACATTCAAACCAATATTTACGACGACAGTAAAAAACATAACGAAATTATTAATATTGGATTCTGGCCAGGTGGTGACCGTGATGGAAACCCATTTGTTAAGCCAGACACAACACTTAAGGTAGCTCGTAAGTTAAAACAGTCTATTTTAAAGAAATATTACGCCGATCTTAAAAATTTAAGAAGAAAACTAACCTTTAGAGGAGTTGAAGATCGTATTATACGTTTAGAAACCATTATTTATAATTACAGTATCGATTTAGACACACCAGATAAAATTTCGGCTAAAGAATTACTTACCGAATTATTAAGCATAAGAAACGTTGTTGTTGAGCAGCACCAGTCGTTATACGAAAACGAAATCAATCAGCTTATTAATAGAATTCACATGTTCAGATATCACTTTGCTACATTAGATATCAGACAGGACAGTAGAATTCACCATTCGGTATTTACAAGTGTAGTCGATCATTTAATTGCTAAAGGAAGCAAGTCTATTCCGGCTAATTATCATGATTTATCGGAAGCTGAACAAATCGATATTTTATCGAAAGTTTCTAATGAAGATATCGATTTCGACGCCTTTGAAGATGAAATGGTTTATAATACTTTAAAGACTATTGAAGCCATAAAAGAAATTCAAGCCACAAACGGCGAAAAAGGTGCTAACCGTTACATTATTAGTAATAACCAGACTGCATTAAACGTGATGCAGCTATTTGCTATGCTAAAAATGGTTGCTTTTAGCGATAATTTAACCGTAGATGTGGTGCCTTTATTTGAAACCATTACCGACTTAGAAAATGCACCAGCCGTTATGGAACAGCTTTACAGCAATCCGCAATATATGGCACACCTAAAAGAACGTGGCATGAAACAAACCATTATGCTTGGGTTCTCAGACGGAACTAAAGATGGTGGTTATTTAATGGCCAACTGGGGTATTTACAAGGCCAAAGAACTGTTAACCGAAATGTCTAGAAAATACGATGTTACCGCCATATTCTTTGACGGTCGTGGTGGACCACCAGCACGTGGAGGAGGAAAAACGCATCAGTTCTATTCTTCATTAGGACCAACAATTGAAGATAAAGAAGTACAGTTAACTATTCAAGGACAAACTATTAGTTCTAATTTCGGAACTTTAGACTCATCGCAATACAACCTTGAGCAATTAATTAGTTCTGGTATTAAAAACAGGCTAACCGAGAAAAACATGCTTTCTGATGAAGATCGCGTTGTTATGAACGATTTAGCTGAAACAAGTTATCAGGTTTACAAAGACTTTAAAGGACACGAGATGTTCATCCCATATTTAGAACGCATGAGTACTTTAAAATACTATGCAAAAACGAATATTGGAAGTAGACCATCAAAACGTTCGAAATCTGACAAATTAATTTTCTCCGATTTAAGAGCCATTCCTTTTGTTGGATCCTGGAGCCAGTTAAAACAAAATGTACCAGGATTCTTTGGTGTAGGTACTGCTTTAAAGAAATATGAAGAGCGTGGAGAATTCCACAAAGTGGAACAACTTTACAACAACTCTAAATTCTTCAAAACGTTGTTAGAAAACAGTATGATGTCGTTAACCAAATCGTTCTTCGATTTAACCAAATACATGTCTAAAGACGAAGAATTTGGCGCGTTCTGGAACATCATTTATACCGAGTATCAAACTACAAAATCGTTGCTTTTAAAGCTAACGGGATACAGCGAATTAATGGAAAACGAACCATCTGGCAAAGCTTCAATTGAGGTAAGAGAATCGATTGTTCTTCCTTTATTAACCATACAGCAGTATGCCCTTAAGAAAATTCAGGAGTTAGAAAAACAAGGAGTTCCGGTTGATGATGAAGAAAAGAAAATTTTCGAAAAAATCGTAACACGTTCACTTTTTGGTAATATTAATGCCAGTAGAAATTCTGCTTAAAAACAAATTACATTTTACACAAATAGAAAAAGCCTTCGATATCGAAGGCTTTTTCATTTCCTTAATAGATCACCTCAACTATTCTGGTTGATTATTTTATAAAATTTATCAGGTAATTTTACATTGAGAGACTGGCAAATAATCTGTAGTATCAACGAAGCAGCCTCTTCTTATTACAACAAAACTTCGGCAGACAACTTAAACAATTAATTAAAATAAAAAAAGGATAGCTTGCCATTCACATAACAAACCATCCTTTTTAACACTAACTAAAACGATATATAATTAGTTGTCATTTAACCTGAAATCCGGATAAGCATCCATTCCATGTTCATGACCATCTAACCCTTCAATTTCTTCTTTTTCAGATACTCTGATACCTACAGTTTTCTTAAGCACATAAATAATTACAAATGATGACACTACACAAATAGCAGCATAACAAAGCACACCTATTAATTGCGTTAAGAAACTATGATCTGGATTTGTTGAAAAGATTCCAACTGCTAAAGTCCCCCAAATACCACATACCAAATGCACGGCGATAGCTCCCACAGGATCATCTAATTTTAACTTATTATCTACAAAGCTTACTGCCAACACGATTAACACTCCTGCAATAACACCAATAATGATTGCACTGGTTGGAGAAACCACATCAGCTCCAGCTGTAATACCTACTAAACCTCCTAAAATACCATTTAAGAACATGGTTAAATCCATGTTTTTATACATAGCAGTAGACAACAACATAGCTGATACTCCACCTGCAGCAGCAGCTAAACAGGTTGTTACCAACACTAAAGACGTTAATCCTGGATCGGCTGAAAGTACAGAACCACCGTTAAATCCGAACCATCCTAACCAAAGAATTAATACTCCGGCAGTAGCTAATGGAATACTGTGTCCTGGAATCGCCTGCGCTTTTCCTTCTTTAAATTTACCAATTCTAGGTCCTAAAAGACAAACCGCTACAACAGCAGCCCATCCTCCTACAGAGTGCACTAATGTAGAACCTGCAAAATCATAGAAGCCCATAGCATCTAAAAATCCGCCACCCCACTTCCAAGAACCAGCAATCGGATATACTAAACCTACATATATTAAGGTAAAGATCATGAAAGGCACAATTTTAATACGCTCTGCTACAGCTCCCGACACAATCGTTGCTGCGGTTGCCGCAAACATCCCTTGAAATAAGAAGTCTGTCCAGTACGTATACCCTTCATTATATGTTAAATCTAAAGCACCCTCAGCTGTTAACGGCGAATCTAATCCGAAACCGGCAAATCCTATAATACCATTAAACTCTCCCGGGTACATTAAATTAAATCCAACCAAGCAGTATAATAACAACCCGATTGTGATGATAAATATGTTTTTAAATAATATGTTTATTGTATTTTTTTGTCTAGTTAAACCAATTTCCAAACATGCAAATCCCAAGTGCATGAAAAAAACCAGTGCTGTACAGATCATCATCCATACATTGTTTGTAGTAAGTAATTCCATTGTTATTAGTTATTTAATCTTTTAAGATGCTATTATTATTTTAATGTTTCTCCTCCCTTTTCTCCTGTTCGTATTCTGTAACATTCTGTAATGTCTGAAACAAAGATTTTACCGTCGCCTACTTCACCTGTTCCTGCTGAACCCAAAATAGCCTGAATGGTAGCCTCTTCAAAATCATCATTAACAACAATAGATAAATACCTACGCTGAATATCGGAAGTACTGTAACTTATACCTCTGTAAACATGTCCTTCTTTTTCATTACCAATACCAGTAACATCCCAATACGAAAAGAAGTTAACACCTACTTCGTGTAAAGCTTCCTTAACCACACGAAATTTAGATTTTCTAATAATTGCTTCAATTTTTTTCATAATATCCTCTTATTTGTTTAGTTAGTTAAATTTAGAAAAATATCTTTTCTCATAATTCCATCCATCTTCATAAACAGTTAAAAAGATGCCTTGTGAACACAAGACATCTTTTAAACAAAACTCTAATTTCTATAAAGAAATCGTTCTTATAATTTTTTTACTATTCTATTTCTCTTTGTCTCTTACCTGCGTAAGCAATAGATCCGTGCTCAGAAATATCAAGACCTGCAATCTCTTCAGCTTCTGTTACGCGTAAACCACCACAACACTTACTAATAATGGTTAAGAATATCCAAGATGTTGCTAATGCCCACACAGCATAAGCTACAACTCCGATGGCCTGAGCAGCTAATTGAGCTACACCTCCACCATTTAAGATACCAATACCTGCATCACCATCGATACCCCAAAGACCTATTACTAAAGTCCCCCAAGCACCAGCAATACCGTGTACAGAAATGGCACCTACAGCATCATCTATTTTTAATTTACTTTCTACAAGTCCAATAGAAATCACCACTAAAATACCACCTATTAAACCAGCTAAAACAGCTCCCCATTCGCTCATATTACCACATCCTGCAGTAATACTAACAAGACCAGCTAAAGCACCATTTAAAGTCATACTTAAATTTGGTTTTCCATTTTTAATCCAAGTGAATAATAAAGCACTTAAAGCACCAGCAGCTGCAGCTAAGTTAGTTACTAATACTACTTGAGAAGCAGCAGTAGAATCGTCGCCACCCCAAGCTAATTGAGAACCACCGTTAAATCCGAACCATCCTAACCAAAGGATAAACACCCCTAGTGTAGCATACATCTGGTTGTGACCATGCATTTCAATTGGTTTACCATTTAAGAATTTTCCAATTCTAGGTCCTACCATCCAAGCAGCAACAAGTGCAGCCCATCCTCCAACAGAGTGAACGATAGAAGATCCTGCGAAATCGATAAATTCAGCTGGCATCCATTCAGCGTTTAACCATCCGCCATTCCATTCCCAACCACCAGCGATTGGATAGATTAGAGCTGTAATGATAATACTAAAAATTGCATACGTAGTATACTTTGTTCTTCCAGCTATTGCTCCAGATACAATGGTTGCAGCTGTAGCAGCGAATACTGTTTGGAAGAATAAATCGGCAGCTCCTTGTGAAAACACAAAACCACCCCAGTGGAAAAATCCACCTCCCGAAACATCAGCTCCGTACATTAACGAATACCCGATAAACCAGAATGCCAACGACCCAACAGCGATGTCAAGGAAGTTTTTCATGGCAATATTTACAGCATTCTTAGAATCTGTCATACCAGACTCAACTAAAAAGAATCCTGCTTGCATAAAAAATACTAAGATACCAGAGATCAGCATCCATAGCATCCCCATATCGCCCTTGATTGATTCTGCTAAAGCATCAACCGCAGCGGTATCCTGAATTAAAAGAGGCATGTTTAATAAAGACATATTATATAATTTTTAAGGGTTAGATTGTTTTGGAAGGTGAAGTAAGTTGGTTAGTTAGTATGTACCCCACCCTCCATTATAGTTTATTTAAAATTTATTGCATGCTTTTCTATTAGAATGAATAGATTGCTGCAAGAGTAAAAGCAGCTAAGTTATCTGTTGCAGCACCATCGCTATCAAGATATGGCATAGCATCAGTCCAAGAATCTAATCTAATCTCTGGCTTGATGATTAGGTTATCAACTGAATAACTTCCAGTTAAAGTAAGAGCTAATACACTTTCTTCATCTGGATTAGCATCACCATGTAAACCAAAATACTCACCTCTTAACCCTAAGCTAAAAGAATCAGACATTCCATATTGAGGATATAATGCAGCTCCGTAGAAACCAGAACCATCATTATCGTTGTACGCAGCATTGATACCTAAATAAAATGCATCAGATAAATCAAAACCACCAGTATAATCAACTTCGAAACCTAAACCTCCGTGCTCTCCGCTGTCATAATATAAATTTAAGAACTGACCTGAATACCCTAACTGAGCACCAAATGCATATTCTCCAGTCCAAGATGTATCATTAGTATCCCATGGATTAGTTACTGCTAACATTAAGCTTAAATCATCAGATAAAGCAAAATCAGCTTTTAAACCCATATGTGAGAAAGGCCCGTTTGAAAATAAGTAAGAACAGCTATAGTTAAAGTTTGCCGCTGGAGCGATAACCTCGTATCCTAAAAACGTATTCCATCTACCAAAAGTTAACGTTGTGCTTTCAGATACATTCCAGTATACATACGCCTGGTTAACGATACCGTCTACGATATCAGTATTAAATGTAGCACCAGCTCCTCTAGGCCCGGTAACTAAGTCAAGAACAGCTCCTACTTTTTCACCTTCGTAGCTAGCTATTAAATTTCCCATACCTAATGCAAAACCAGACTGACCTGCGAAAGCTGTTCCAAACGATTGTCCCATATTGTCTGAAGCTGTCAAATAAGTTTGGTAGTAAGCATCTACGCTACCTGAAATAGACAAAGCAGGTTTTTTGTCCTCCTGAGCAAACAGTGTCGTAGCTGCAAAAAGCATTGAAAGAGTAAGTAGTTTTTTCATAATGTTTAATTTAAGTTATTAATGTTTTTTGGTTAATTTTTCCTTAAGAACGTCGTAAACTTATGTTAAAAAAACTTAACCCCCATAAAAAATAGGGGTACAACTTAAACTTTTATAGATATTCTAATTTTATCCCTTTTTTTTTAAGGGTACTGTTTTATTTTTTTGATTTTTTTGAATTTTAACAACTCGACATATTGAATTATCATCAATATTTAATGTTTTTTAATGCGTTAAATTCTATTTATTGAAATATTCATTAAAATAATTTCAGTTATCTCAATTAAACACTGATAATAACACTTTGAGTATTTATTAAAAATTTAGGTATTTATTAACATATAATTATTTTTATCTTCACTTCTCTCCTAATATCGAAATAATGAAATCGTCATTATTTTTATTTAAAATCTATACATATATTCGCTTATTAAGTCACTTTTCAAAACCAAAATTTGTTGATTATGCTGAAGAAACAAGGAATGTATTTACCTGAGTTTGAACATGAAAATTGTGGTGCTGGTTTTATTTGTAATCTTAACGGTGAGAAGACAAATCAAATCATACACGATGCATTAGAAATTCTTGTAAAACTAGAACATAGGGGAGGCGTTAGTGCCGATGGAAAAACTGGTGATGGTGCCGGTTTATTGATTGATATTCCTCATGATTATTTTAAGCGTGTATGCAGCTTTAGTTTACCAGAACAAAGAGAGTATGCCGTAGGTATGGTTTTTTTACCAAAAAACACCAACCAATATAAATTCTGTAAAGATATTTTCGAGAAGGAAATAAAAGCTCAGGGGCTTTCTATTTTAGGATGGCGTAAAGTACCTGTAGATTCATCTCAATTAGGTGAAATCGCATTAGCGTCTGAACCTACTATTGAACAGTTATTTGTAGGTAAAACCGAAGAGATTTCGGAAGATACTTTTAAAGCTAAACTATATGCTGCTCGTAAAATTACCGAACACACTATTAGAACATCAAAAATTTCTGAAAGCGGCTATTTTTATGTACCAAGTTTATCAACAACAACATTGATATATAAAGGTATTATCATGCCTGAAGATATCGGACCATACTACACCGATTTACAACAAATCGATTTAGTAACCCGTCTGGCTTTGGTACACCAGCGTTTCTCAACCAACACCATGCCAACATGGGAACTGGCTCAGCCATTCCGCTTCATGTGTCAAAATGGTGAAATCAACACCCTTCGTGGAAACGTAAGTAGAATGCGTGTTCGTGAGGAAATTATGAAGAGTGAAGTCTTCGGACCTCAAATTGATAAATTATTCCCAATCATTTTACCAGGCAAATCAGATTCTGCCTCTATGGATATGGTTGTTGAATTATTAACACATACCGGAAGATCATTACCAGAGATTATGATGATGATGATTCCTGAAGCCTGGGAAAAACACAAAACCATGTCACCAGAGCGTAAAGCATTTTACGAATACAATGCTTGTATTATGGAACCATGGGATGGCCCTGCTTCTGTACCATTTACCGATGGTGATTATATTGGAGCTCTTCTTGATCGTAACGGATTAAGACCATCGCGTTACACCGTAACTAAAAGTGGAAAATTAATCATGTCTTCCGAAGTTGGTGTTGTAGATATCGAACCAGACGATATTAAAGAACACGGTCGTTTAGAACCAGGAAAAATGTTCCTGGTAGATATGAACGAAGGCCGCATTGTTAGTGACGAAGAAATTAAAAATAAGGTGGTTTCTGAACGTCCTTACCAGGAATGGTTAAACAAAACCAGACTACATTTAAGAGATGTAGCCTATACCAACGAAACCTGTCCGATTGAGACAATTGACATTAAAACAAGACAACGTTTATTCAATTACACGTTCGAAGACATACAAGAGGTTATTACCCCTATGGCCATTGACGGCAAAGAAGCCTTAGGGTCTATGGGTATTGATACACCATTAGCAGTGTTATCAGACCGACCTCAACTTATTTCAAATTACTTTAAACAATTATTCGCGCAGGTAACCAATCCGCCATTAGATGGTATTCGTGAAGAAATTGTAACCGATATAGCTCTAAACTTAGGTAAAGACCGTAATATTTTTAGCATTACCGAAAGACAATGTAGAAAGTTACGTATTCAAAATCCGGTGATTTCTAATGCCGATTTAGAAAAAATAAGAACCATTTCTGTTGAAGGATTCAAGGCAGAAACTATTCACATGCTTTACCCAAAAAGTCAAGGACTTAATGGTTTAGAAAATGCTTTAGAAGATATTATTGTACAGGTTACTAAAGCCTTAGAGCGCGGCACAAACATCATCATCTTATCAGATCGTGGTGTTAACAAAGACTTCGCTCCTATTCCTGCTTTATTAGCATGTTCTTATGTTAACCACCAGATGAACCGTTTACGTAAGCGTTCGTACTTCGATATCATCATCGAATCTGCAGAGCCTCGCGAACCGCATCATTTCGCAACCTTATTCGGTTACGGAGCCAGTGCCATTAACCCGTACATGGTTAACGAAATCATTAGAATGCAGGTGAAAGAAGGATTTATTGAAGGCATGGATGAAGATAAGGCTGTGACTAACTTCAATAAAGCTATCGGTAAAGGACTTCTAAAAATTATGAACAAAATTGGAATCTCTACATTACACTCGTACAGAGGTTCTCAAATTTTCGAGATTGTTGGTTTCAATTCACAATTCGTAGAAAAATATTTTCCATACACTGCTTCAAGAATTGAAGGTATCGGACTTTACGAAATTGAAAAAGAAATTAACGAACGTTACAAACAAGCTTACCCTGATAACTTAATCGATAAGAAATTAGGTTTAAATATTGGAGGCGATTACCGTTGGAGACGTAATGGCGAACGCCACATGTTTAACCCGACTACCGTTTCTAAATTACAACAAGCTGTTCGTTTAAGCGATCAGAAAAGCTACGATGTTTACGCTCAGGCTGTAAACGATCAGGCTGAAAACTTAATGACTATTCGTGGATTATTCGAATTCGATAATTTAGATCCAATTCCACTTGAAGAAGTAGAACCATGGACTGACATTGTAAAACGTTTCAAAACCGGAGCGATGTCTTATGGGTCGATTTCTCGTGAAGCACACGAAAACTTAGCCATTGCAATGAACCGTATTGGTGGTAAGTCGAACTCTGGTGAAGGTGGAGAAGACAGACGTCGATTCCATCCAGATGTAAACGGTGATAGCCGTAACTCGGCCATCAAACAGGTAGCTTCTGGACGTTTCGGTGTGACATCTCACTACTTAACCAATGCAAGAGAGATTCAAATTAAAATGGCGCAAGGTGCGAAACCTGGAGAAGGTGGACAGCTTCCTGGTGAAAAAGTTTTACCTTGGATTGCTTCTGCCCGTAACTCAACACCTTTTGTTGGATTAATTTCACCACCGCCTCACCACGATATTTACTCTATTGAAGATTTAGCTCAGCTTATTTTCGACTTGAAAAATGCAAACCGTGAAGCGCGTATAAATGTGAAGCTAGTATCTGAAGTTGGTGTTGGTACTATTGCTGCCGGTGTAGCAAAAGCCAAAGCCGATGTGGTATTAATTTCAGGATATGACGGTGGTACTGGAGCTTCCCCACTAACCTCTTTAAAACATGCAGGTTTACCTTGGGAGCTTGGTTTAGCTGAGGCACAACAGACTTTAGTACTTAACAACTTACGTAGCCGTATTGTTGTAGAATGTGACGGACAGTTAAAAACAGGACGTGACGTAGCTATCGCTGCCTTATTAGGAGCTGAAGAGTTTGGATTTGCAACTGCACCGTTAGTAGCTTCAGGATGTATCATGATGCGTAAGTGTCACTTAAATACATGTCCTGTAGGTATTGCAACTCAAGATAAAGAATTACGTAAAAACTTTAAAGGTACACCAGAGCACGTTATTAACTTCTTCTATTATGTTGCTGAAGAGTTAAGAGGCATCATGGCTCAGTTAGGATTTAGAACACTATCTGAAATGGTTGGTCAAACACATAAAATCAACGCCAATAAAGCGATTACACACTATAAAGCAAAAGGTTTAGATTTATCTGCTATTCTTCACAGACCGGAAGCATACAGCAAAATGACCGTAAGAAATACTGAAAAACAAGATCACAATTTAGATGAAGTTTTAGATTTCACGATCTTAAAAGATTCTCACCGCGCTTTATATAGAAAAGAGAAAATGGATTTAGCTTACCCAATTCACAACACCGATCGTACGGTTGGTGCTATTGTAAGTAATGAAATCTCTAAAATATACGGGCACTTAGGGTTACCTGAAGACACCTTAAACATCAGTTTTACAGGATCGGCAGGACAAAGTTTCGGAGGATTTGGTGCTCATGGTTTAACTTTCAAACTAGAAGGAAACACCAACGATTACTTAGGAAAAGGATTATCCGGAGCGAAATTAATTGTTAAGAAACCCGCCAAAGCGGACTTTATTGCTGAAAACAACATCATCGTAGGAAACGTTTGTTTATTCGGAGCTATTGAAGGTGAAGCCTACATTAACGGTATCGCTGGAGAACGTTTCGCCGTAAGAAACTCAGGTGCTAAAGCCGTTGTTGAAGGTGTTGGAGACCACTGTTGTGAGTACATGACTGGAGGTAAAGTGGTAGTTCTTGGTAAAACAGGAAGAAACTTTGCAGCTGGTATGAGTGGTGGTATCGCTTACGTTTACGACCCGGAAAATAAGTTTACTAACGGATTATGTAACACGGAAACCATTGAATTCGAAGAGTTATCTGCTGAAGATGCTAACGATTTAAAATCAATGATTCAAAAACACGTGGCTTATACAGATAGTAACAAAGGAAAAACACTGCTTGAAGACTGGGAAAACAGTTTAGCAAACTTTGTAAAAGTAATGCCAACCGAATACAAACGTGCACTTAAGCGTTTAGAGACTGAAGAACAAATGGTAGAAGAATTAGAAATAGCATAATTGTCATGGGAAAAGTAACAGGATTTAAAGAATTTGAAAGACAAGATGAAGGTTACACGCCTGTAAAAGACCGTGTACAACACTATAAAGAATTTACAGTTCCGTTAAGCGACGCCGAAATCACAAAACAAGGTTCTCGTTGTATGGATTGTGGAATACCGTTTTGCCACAGTGGCTGTCCGCTTGGTAACTTAATTCCGGATTTCAATCATATGGTACACCAAGGTGAGTGGCAAAAAGCCTCTTGGTTATTACACTCAACCAATAATTTCCCTGAGTTTACAGGTCGTTTATGCCCTGCTCCGTGTGAAAAAGCATGTGTATTAGGTATTATCGAAGATCCGATTTCAATTGAAAACATTGAAAAAAACATCGTTGAACGCGCCTTTAAAGAGGGATGGATTAAACCACAGCCACCTAAAACAAGAACTGGTAAAACAGTTGCCGTTGTAGGATCTGGTCCTGCCGGTTTAGCAACTGCTCAACAATTAAACAGAGCTGGTCATACCGTAACTGTTTTTGAGCGTGATGATGAAGTTGGAGGTTTATTACGTTATGGTATTCCTAACTTTAAATTAGAGAAAGAAATCATCGATCGTCGTTTAGCTATCTTAAAAGCTGAAGGCATCACCTTTAAAACTAATGTCAATGTTGGTGTAAACTACGACGTTGAAAAACTACACGAATTTGATGCTGTTGTGCTTTGTGGTGGTGCTACCGAAAGACGTAGCTTACCAACTCCTGGCATTGACGCCGATGGTGTAGTTCAAGCCATGGATTTCTTAACACAACAAACTAAAGTAGTTTTTGGTAAAGAAGTTAAAGATCAGGTATTAGCTACCGGTAAGGATGTTATTGTTATTGGTGGTGGAGATACCGGGTCAGATTGTATTGGTACGTCTAACCGTCATGGAGCAAAATCGGTTGTTAACTTCGAGATTTTGCCGAAACCACCAGGACACCGTTCTCCAACAACGCCTTGGCCTTTCTGGCCTTTACAGTTAAAAACATCGTCTTCTCACGAAGAAGGTGTTGAACGTAACTGGTTAATTAACACCAAAGAATTCGTTAAAGATGAAAATGGTAAATTAATCGCGTTAAAAACGGTTAATGTTGAATGGAAAATGGTTCCGGGAGAGCGCCCACAATTAATAGAAATTGCAGGCACCGAGAAAACCTGGCCATGTGACTTAGCCTTATTAGCACTTGGGTTTACAGGTCCTGAGGCAACAATAGCTCAAAAATTAGGCATTGAAACCGATGCCCGTTCTAACTACAAAGCAGAATATGGTAAATACCAGACAAATATCCCAAATATATTTACTGCCGGTGATATGCGTCGCGGACAATCATTAATAGTTTGGGCCATTTCTGAAGGTAGAGAAGCCGCAAGACAAGTTGATATTTATTTAATGGGTAAGTCAGATTTACCTACTAAAGATGCCACTGGAGATTTAGTAGCTCTTTAATTATCAATAATTTAAAAATTAACAAAACCCTCTTACAGATAATTGTGAGAGGGTTTTTAATTATTACCTCCTCAATTTTTAATATCGTTTATTTTCAAATTTTAAAAAATTCCCCCCTTTTAGTTCATTTTTAAAAATAATTAACTTAAAAAATAGCATAGAATGTTATATTTGTTTTAAACAACTGTATTTAGATGTTTAAAAGAGCAATAGCAATATGTCTTACCACAATTTTCATGGCGTTAATTACAGCGCCATCGGTAATTGCTGTTCTGGACGATTCTATTGATACTTCTATTTTTTATTCTATGGCAGAAGAAGAAGAAAATGGTAAATGTAAAAGTTTAGTTTCTCCCTTCTCATTACAAACACATGAAGGTTTAACAAACTTTTCAATTAATAACTTTCAGTTTTATTCTTATCGTTTTAAAACCTATCCGAAACCACATTTAAATTTGGTTTCACCACCTCCGGAACAATACTTATCATAATCTTATAAGAGTTCTTGAACTCTACCTTTATTGTAAATATTAACATATTCCTTCTTAACAGTTGGAAAAAATTATTAATGATATGTTTAAAACTTTAAAAAACGACTTGCCTGCAAGTATCGTAGTATTCTTTGTTGCATTACCTCTTTGTTTAGGTATTGCTTTAGCCAGTGGTGCGCCATTATTCTCCGGATTAATTGCCGGTATAATTGGTGGAATTGTTGTAGGAGGTCTTAGTGGATCTAAAATTGGCGTTAGTGGTCCCGCTGCCGGTTTAGCAGCCATAGTATTGACTGCTATTGGCTCTCTTGGTGGCTACCAAAACTTTTTGGTTGCCGTTGTTATTGCCGGAATCATTCAAATTGTATTTGGCGTTTTAAAAGCGGGAGTTATTGGATACTATTTCCCTTCTTCGGTTATTAAAGGTATGCTTACCGGTATTGGTATCATCATTATCTTAAAACAAATTCCACACTTTTTTGGATACGATGCCGAACCTGAAGGTGCCGATAGCTTTATTGAAGCATCGGGAGAGAACACTTTCTCTGCTATTCTACACATTGTAGACAATATTACTATAGGCTCAATGATTGTAGGGTTTATTGGATTGGCAATTATTCTGTTTTGGGACAAAGTTTTATCTAAAAAAGCAAAATTCTTTCAGGTTATTCAAGGCCCATTAGTAGCTGTTGTTGTTGGTATAATTTATGTTATTCTTACTTCAAGCTCAGATAGTATCTCAATTCTTGATAAACACCTGGTAAGTGTTCCAGTTCCGGAAGACACAACGTCTTTTTTTAATCAGTTCAGCTTTCCAAATTTTTCTGCCATTACAAATACAGAAGTCTGGATTGTAGCCTTTACCATGGCTTTGGTTGCAAGTTTGGAAACCCTGTTATGCGTGGAAGCTTCCGATAAAATTGATCCTGATAAAAACGTAACCCCTACTAACCGCGAACTTTTAGCTCAAGGTGCAGGAAATATTGTTTCCGGTCTTATTGGAGGTTTACCAATTACACAGGTTATTGTTAGAAGTTCTGCCAATGTTCAGTCTGGTGGTAAAAGCAAATTATCGACTATCCTACATGGTTTTTTCCTGTTAATTTCGGTGATATTAATTCCTAGATTATTAAATATGATTCCTTTGTCGGTTTTAGCCGCCGTGCTATTAGTTGTAGGTTACAAGCTGGCTAAACCTTCATTATTTAAAACCATGTACGCCTTAGGTTGGAAACAATGGCTTCCTTTTATAACAACAGTTCTGGGTATAGTTTTTACAGATTTATTGGTCGGCATTAGCTTAGGACTCTTAGTCGGTATTGTTGTCGTTTTACTAAAGAGCTATCAAAACTCACATTTCCTACATATTGAAGATAAAAGTAATGGAAAACACCAAATAAAAATGACATTAGCAGAAGAGGTTACCTTCTTTAACAAAGGTGCTATTCTTAAAGAATTAGACAGTTTACCAATAAATACTATTTTGGAAATCAATTTAATTAAAACCCGATATCTGGATAATGATGTCATAGAAATTCTAGAAGATTTCTTATTTAAAGCCAAGGAACGTCATATAGATATCAAGCTGGTTTCTAAACGTGGTACTGTTCATAACCCTGAAAGCTTTATTCAATTCTTTAACGAAAGGCCAAAATCTGATTTAAGCCTAAGTTAGATCCAATTGCCTAAACAAAGATAAAGTCTTAAATTTGGCCCGTTTATTATAACATTTTCAATTACAACATCAATTTCAAAGCTAATATTATTTGCTTGAAAACAACATATTACTTAAACGTTTAAAATACTATGAAAGCACATACTAGAGAAACCCAAGCAACAATGACTCCTGAAAAGTCATTACAATTCCTAAAAGAAGGAAACCTAAGATTCCAACAAAACC
>NZ_CP136709.1:1537500-1647500 GCF_032926325.1 Aestuariibaculum lutulentum | reverse complement strand
GACGACAACCATGCAGCACCTTGTAAGTAGTCCGAAGAAAGATCTATCTCTAAATCATGCAACTTACATTTAAGCCCTGGTAAGGTTCCTCGCGTATCATCGAATTAAACCACATGCTCCACCGCTTGTGCGGGCCCCCGTCAATTCCTTTGAGTTTCATTCTTGCGAACGTACTCCCCAGGTGGGATACTTATCACTTTCGCTTAGCCACTCAGACCGAAATCCGAACAGCTAGTATCCATCGTTTACGGCGTGGACTACCAGGGTATCTAATCCTGTTCGCTCCCCACGCTTTCGTCCATCAGTGTCAATACATTATTAGTGATCTGCCTTCGCAATTGGTATTCTATGTAATATCTATGCATTTCACCGCTACACTACATATTCTAACCACTTCATAATGATTCAAGATAACCAGTATCAAAGGCAATTCTACAGTTGAGCTGCAGGATTTCACCTCTGACTTAATCATCCACCTACGGACCCTTTAAACCCAATGATTCCGGATAACGCTTGGATCCTCCGTATTACCGCGGCTGCTGGCACGGAGTTAGCCGATCCTTATTCTTACGGTACCGTCAGAACTCTACACGTAGAGTGGTTTCTTCCCGTATAAAAGCAGTTTACAACCCATAGGGCAGTCTTCCTGCACGCGGCATGGCTGGATCAGTCTTTCGACCATTGTCCAATATTCCTCACTGCTGCCTCCCGTAGGAGTCTGGTCCGTGTCTCAGTACCAGTGTGGGGGATAACCCTCTCAGGCCCCCTACCTATCGTCGCCATGGTGTGCCGTTACCACACCATCTAGCTAATAGGACGCATACTCATCTTGTACCGTAACCTTTAATAAAAACTCCATGCGAAGTAATTATACTATGGGGTGTTAATCTTCATTTCTAAAGGCTATCCCCCAGTACAAGGCAGATTGTATACGCGTTACGCACCCGTGCGCCGGTCGTCAGCAGAGCAAGCTCCCTGTTACCCCTCGACTTGCATGTGTTAGGCCTGCCGCTAGCGTTCATCCTGAGCCAGGATCAAACTCTTCATCGTTAAATTTTAAATATTATTTAACAACTAATTGGAATCTCTAGTACTCAAAATGGTTTATTCTCTTAGTCGATTTAAATCGTTTCCAATTTAAATCTTACGCTGTCAATTCAATATGTTTATGAACTTATTTCTCTTTATCTCTTAACTCGTTTCCTCGTTAAGCGGGTGCAAATATAAAACCCTTTTTTTAACCTCACAATAGTTTTGATACTTTTTTTTTTGAAAAAATTTTTGAAGCTTTAAAACTTCGTTTTCTCAACTATATCAGCACTTCTTACAAGAACTTCGCTACTCATAACCTTCGCTATTTTTGCGGCTGCAAACATACAACCTTTTTTAATTCCGACAAGATGTTTTTGATATTTTTTTGAAGTTTTTCTCTTTGACCTGAAAATCAAATCTCTAAACCTCGTATCGCTATCTTTTTATGAACTTACCGCAGCAGACTCGCCGCTAACGGGCTGCAAATATACCACCCTTTTTCTCTACCAAACAAACTTTTTTATGCCTTTTTTAAAAAGTTTTTTATTCTCTCTTTATTACCAACGAGTTACAAATAAATTATTTTTAAGTTAACTCATTGTTTCTCTCTGATTAAGTCAAAAACCTTCGGTTTTATAGTACCTATATAAGGAAGAACTCTACTATTATATATTATAGGAAGATGATTTTGCCTTAGGGATGGAAGCAGTATCCTTTTTATGGCTACCTCCTACTTTCTTTATTTTATACTATATATATAAGTATTAACTAATACTACATATTATACTATTATGTATAGTAGCATAAAATGATATTGTCTTTCGGCTATACTCAGGACAGGGGAACGCCAAAAGGAAAACCATGTTATAAAAAAAGCGAACTTCTCAGTCCGCTTTCCTTACATCATTATATTGTATGTTATGAATTCTTCATAAACTCTTCACATTTATCGACCATATTTTTGCTTCCACAAATAAACGGCACACGTTCGTGTAACTCGGTTGGCTGAATATCCATTATTCTAGTAAATCCATCGCTAGCTTTTCCGTTTGCCTGTTCTGCTAAGAATGCCATTGGATTACATTCGTAAAGCAATCGTAACTTTCCTTTAGGATTTTTAGAACTTTGCGGATACATATAAATACCTCCTTTAATCATATTTCTATGAAAATCGGAAACTAGTGAGCCTATGTATCTGGATGTATAAGGTCTGTCTCCCTCATTTTTCTGACAATACTTAATATAGTCTTTAATTCCCTGAGGGAACTGAAGATAATTTCCTTCGTTAACTGAATAAATATAACCATCTTCAGGAAACTCCATTTTCGGGTGTGATAAATAAAACGACCCAATTGCCGGATTCAATGTAAAACCATTAACTCCATCGCCGGTAGTATAAACCAACATGGTTGATGTTCCGTAAACGATATACCCCGCAGCCACCTGCTTGCTTCCTTTTTGTAAAAAGTCTTCGATAGTCACAGGTGTTCCTACCGGCGTTACGCGACGATAAATTGAAAATATAGTTCCTACCGATACATTTACATCAATATTTGAAGACCCATCTAAAGGATCAATCAATACTACATATTTGTTACCATGATTTTCATCAATACTATTAATAGTAATAAAATCATCTTCCTCTTCACTGGCAATACCACAAACAATATTTCTCTTGGTAAGGGTTTGAATAAACTTTTCGTTAGCGTAAACATCCAACTTTTGCTGATCTTCACCTTGAATATTGGTATCTCCGGCAGCCCCAATAATATCAACCAGTCCTGCTTTATTAACTTCGTGGTTTACTATTTTTGCAGCTAAACGAATGGAATTAAGGAGACTGGAAAGTTCACCAGAAGAATATTTAAACGACGCTTGGTTTTCGATTATAAATTCTCCTAATGTTTGTTTTTTATGTGACATAAAGCGACGGTTTAGTTTGTACAAATATCCATTATTTTTTAATGAACTACAACGTTTTCAATTAAGAAAACAAATTAAATAATACAGTTTAAACTATCTTTGAAATAATTATTAATTATTATGAATTTCACAATTAGAAAAGCTATTAAAGCAGATATGACACGCGTACTGGAACTAATTAACCAGCTCGCTGTATTTGAAAAAGAACCTGATGCCGTTGAAGTTACCATTGAAGATCTTGAAAATGATGGCTTTGGAAATAAACCTGCATTTGAATGTCTGGTTGCCGAAGTAGATGGTAAAGTACAAGGTACAGCCATCATGTTTCACCGCTATTCAACCTGGAAAGGGCGCATATTACACCTCGAAGATTTAGTGGTTAGTGAAGATATGCGTGGTTCTGGTATTGGCACAGCTTTACTTGACGAGGTTGTTAAATTTGGTCACAGCTTAGGTGTTAGACGTATTAACTGGGAAGTTTTAGACTGGAACACTCCGGCAATAAATCTTTACGAGAAAAAAGGAGCCAATGTATTAAGAGATTGGAATGTTGTACATTTAAGCGAGCAAGGCATAAAAGATTATATAGCGAACTTATAACATGCAGGTATTTAAATTTGGTGGCGCATCGGTTAAAGATGCTGAAGGTGTAAAAAACCTGGCATCTGTACTTCAAAAAACAGGGTACAAAAATACGCTGATTGTGGTTTCGGCTATGGGAAAAACAACCAATGCCTTAGAACTTGTTATTAAAAACTATTTTGATAACAAACCAGAATTGCAAAGCTCCCTTCAGGATGTTATTAAATACCACAACGAAATACTATTAACACTTTTTGAAGACGATTCACACCAGGTTTATGCGAATGTAAAATCATTATTCGACGAACTTAACAGCATTTTAAAAAGTAATAAATCGCCCGATTATAATTTTGTTTACGATCAGATTATCGGTTTTGGCGAACTTATATCCACAACCATTGTCAGCGAATATTTAAACAGTATTGGCATTACCAATAACTGGATTGATGTTCGAAACCATATAAAAACCGACAATTATTACAGACGCGCACATGTAAACTGGGAAGCCACCCAAGAACGCATTACAAAACAATTTAACCCTAAGATTTTAAACATTACGCAAGGCTTTTTAGGAAGTGACGATAATAATTTCACAACTACGTTAGGACGTGAAGGCAGCGACTATACAGCAGCTATTTACGCTTACTGTTTAAATGCGAACAGTGTTACTATCTGGAAAGATGTGCCTGGTGTTTTAAATGCAGATCCGAGATTTTTCGAAAACGCGCAGTTGTTAAACAAAATAAGTTATCGAGAAGCTATAGAATTGGCTTTTTACGGCGCTTCGGTTATTCACCCGAAAACCCTACAACCACTACAGGCAAAAGAAATTCCGTTATACGTTAAATCGTTTTTACATCCAGAAGCAGCAGGAACGCGCATTGGCAAAAACATTACCCTCGACCCGATGATTCCCTGTCTTATTGTGAAAAAAAATCAAATATTAATATCGCTATCATCGTTAGATTTCTCGTATATCGTTGAAGAGAACATTAGCGAAATTTTTTATTTACTGCATCAATACAAAATGAAAGTAGATGTTATCCAAAATTCCGCGATTAGTTTTTCGGTTTGCATTGATGACAATTATAACAATCTTGAAAAATTACTACATCATTTAAAAGCAAAATTTAAGGTAACTTGTCAAGAGAATGTTTCACTATACACTATCAGACATTATAATCAATTAGCCATTGACCAAATTGAAAAAGACAAAACAATATTATTAAAACAATTAACTCAAGAAACCGTACAAATTGTTAGCAAGTAAAATTTAAAAGCCAACTAATTAAGGTTTAACAACCTACCTGTTTTACAGCAAACTTTAAAGGATTTTAAATCTCAATTATTGAGTAAATAAACAATTTAGTACTTTTACACCCATGACTAAACAGCAAAATACAGGGTTGGTTACTGCCAAAGAAGTCGCTAAAGTAATACATGTAGCGAAATATGGTTTTATAGGTACTTTTTTAGGATGGCTCCTGATGAAAGTGCTTAAAATTTCTACACTCAACAAAATTTACAACCGAAATAAACATTTAAACGAACTTCCTTTTTTGGATGCTATTTTAGATGATTTTAAAATAAAATTTGAAATCCCTGAAGAGGATTTAAAACGTTTACCTAAAGACGGGGCGTATATTACAGTTTCAAACCACCCACTAGGTGGAATAGACGGTATTTTACTTTTAAAATTGATGCTTGAACAACGCAAAGATTTTAAAATTATAGCCAACTTTTTGCTGCATAGAATTGAGCCATTGGTTCCTTTTATTATGCCGGTAAACCCATTTGAAAACCGAAAAGATGCCAAATCAAGTCTTGCCGGATTTAAAAACGCTATTCTACATTTAAGAGAAGGGCATCCGCTTGGTATTTTCCCTGCCGGAGAAGTTTCAACCTATCGCGACGGCAAACTCGTTGTCGATCGCCCATGGGAAGAAGCTGCCATGAAACTGGTTAAAAAAGCAGAAGTTCCTGTGGTCCCTATTTACTTTCATGCTAAAAACAGTAAATTGTTTTACAAACTTTCGAAAATTAGTGATACACTAAGAACGGCCAAATTACCTTCGGAGTTACTAACACAAAAACGCCGTACTATTAAAGTACGTATAGGCAGACCTATTTCTGTAGCCGACCAAAAGGAATATGCAAATCTTGACGATTTCTCAGAATTTTTAAGACGTAAAACCTATATGCTGTCTAATGCTTTTGAAGACAAACCAAAAATTTTAGACAATATTTCATCGACTCTAAAAACACCTAAACCTCCTAAAAATATTGTAACTCCGGTAGACAATGCCTTAATGACAAAAGAAGTTGATGCGTTACGTGAAGAAGATGCCAGATTGTTACAAAGTAAAAACTACGAGGTCTTTTTAGCCGAGCCAGGAAAGATTCCAAATGTATTAAGAGAGATTGGTCGTTTGCGCGAAATCACGTTTAGAGAGGTTGGCGAAGGCACTAACGAATCTATCGATTTAGATAATTTCGATACCTACTATCACCATATGTTTTTATGGGATAACGAAACCAAACTTATCGTTGGCGCCTACCGTATGGGTCTTGGTTCTCAGATTTTTGAAAAATACGGTATCAACGGGTTTTATTTACAGGATTTATTCAGGTTCGAACCCGAATTGTATAAAATGATGAGCCAGTCTATTGAAATGGGACGTGCGTTCATTATTAAAGAGTATCAGCAAAAACCAATGCCTTTATTCCTGTTATGGAAAGGTATCGTACATATCACGCTTCGTTACCCGGAACACAAATACCTGATTGGAGGCGTGAGTATTAGTAATCAGTTTTCAAACTTCTCAAAATCGTTGATGATTGAATTTATGAAATCGCATTACTACGACCCATATATTGCACAATATGTGCGCCCGAAAAAGGAATTTAAAGTCAAGCTGAAAGATGCCGATAAAGACTTTGTGTTTGATGAAACCGAAGCCGATTTAAATAAATTCGATAAAATTATTGATGAAGTAGAGCCAGGAGCATTACGTTTGCCTGTGTTGCTTAAAAAATATATTAAACAAAATGCGCGTTTAGTTGCTTTTAATGTCGACCCGCTATTTAATAATTCGGTAGACGGGCTAATGTATATTAAAATAGCCGACTTGCCTGAAAGCACCGTAAAACCGGTAATGGAAGAATTTCAGGCCGAATTGGAACGCAAGTTTATGAATGGTAATAACGAAGAAGAGAGCAACGACTAATTGCTCTCTTCTTTTTTTATAGCTCTATTTGATTTATTTTATTAAAACCAAGGTTTCTTTCCAACTTGATAGGTGTTATAAAAATCGGCATCCGTTTTCGTTAAATAAATGATTCCTTCAATAATAGGAATAATACTGGCAATTCCACACGTTACAACACTTGCGATTAACTGAATAATTCCCTCTTTAGTATAGCCTAAAACGAATTTATGAATTCCTAAATAACCCACTAAAATCGCTAAGATTCCTGCTAGTATCTTTTTATTTTCAGCCGGATTCTCAAAACTGCTGTAAGCCTCCTTTGCACCTTCTGTAAATTCTTTAGCAGTTTCCTTTGCTCCATCAGCAAATTCCTTTGCTTTATCCTTTAAATCGTCGTTTAAATTTTTATCTTCTGACATAAGTAAAACGTTATTAATTGA
The DNA here is from genome assembly GCF_032926325.1 of Aestuariibaculum lutulentum. Classification (NCBI taxonomy): domain Bacteria; kingdom Pseudomonadati; phylum Bacteroidota; class Flavobacteriia; order Flavobacteriales; family Flavobacteriaceae; genus Aestuariibaculum; species Aestuariibaculum lutulentum. The sequence goes on along the minus strand of NZ_CP136709.1, from coordinate 1,640,314 downwards.
TTAGACTCACTAAAATTAGTGAAAAATTCTATTCTATTGTAAACAATATATTACCTGAATAACATTACAACACCTCCAACGGCCGTAACAACAAGAATAAAGCGTCGGTAATTAACGTTTGAAATTAACCTGACGGCGTAGGCTCCTAAAAAGAAACCAATAATAACAAAAGGTATCAACACGGAATTCAATACTAAAGATTCTACACTTACCGTATGCCATACAAAAAAGTGGAAAGGCAATTTAAATACGTTTATTATAAAAAATAGCCAGGCTGCTGTACCAATAAATTCATTCTTTGGTAATCGTGTTGCCAGAAAATAAATGTTAGCAATTGGCCCTGCAAGATTACCAACCATGGTAGAAAAACCTGCTAAAAATCCCATCGATGAAGCAAACCAAACATTATTTGGCACATCGTTAAGCGGTTTTCTTTCGGTGTAAAACATAATAAATACCGAACCGATTATGATAATAGCCATAATGCGTTTAAAGAGCTCTTCTGAAATATCATTACCCACCCAAACACCTACTAATACACCAATTACCATGGCCGGCATAAGTTTCCAGATATAGTTCCATTTGGCATGTTTATTATAGTAAACCACCGCAAAAATATCTGCGACAATAAGCATAGGAAGTAAAATACCTGTAGAAGCCTTTTCTCCAAAAACAAAAGCCAGAACAAGAATGATAATAATACCTATACCTTTAATTCCAGATTTTGACAATCCTAAAACAAAAGCTGCAAAGGCAATAGCCACCCATTGAAATATAGTAAGATTAAATGCCTGAAGAATGTCTGAGTAATTCAATGGTATAACATGTTTGTTTGGAATACTAAATTACAAAAAGGCTTTATCTATAGGTTCCCAAAGTTCAATTTTATTCCCTTCATTATCCAGAATCCAGCCAAACTTACCATAATCGTATTCTTCCATTTCTCCAATTACAGTAACGCCTTCGGCTTTTAAAGTTTCTAATAATTCAGCTAAATTCTCAACCCGATAATTAAACATGAATTCCTTTTTAGAAGGCTCGTAATATTTTGTATCCTCAGGAAACGGACTCCATTGTGTGGAACAATCTTTACCTTCTGCATCGTTCCACCAAAAGGTACACCCGTAATCGTCTGTATTAAACCCTAAATGTTTTTTATACCAATCCTTGGAAGCCTTTGGATCTTTCGATTTAAAAAACAATCCGCCAATACCTGTAACACGTTTCTTCATAATTACTTCTTTTTAATGTTAGTCTCGTAGATAACAATCCATTGCTCAGGGGTAAGTTTCGTGCATAGCTCTGCAATTAAATCAATAGGAATATCCTCTACTTTTTTAAACCGAATGCAACTTTTACCCATATCCAGTTTACGTTTGCAATGTTTTGGATATTCACTCACAAACCAATCGTAAATTTCCGGAACTGCATACACCCCCATATGATAGAGGTTCACCGAATTTTTCTGTGAAGCAAAACTCATAAATGGCAAAGGTTCACTTGGTTTACAATGGTAACCATCAGGATAGATGGTATGCGGTACAAAATAGCCAATCATACCATATTGCATACCTTCCTGAAATCCTTCCGGAAGATTTTTATTGATAGTTTCTCGAAGTTCTCTCAATGCTTCCTGACGCTCTTCAGGAACTTGTTTTATGTATGCCTCTGGTGTTTCAGCTTGATATTGCATAATTAACTTTAGTTTCCTAAAGTTAACAAAATTTAGCTTTAATCTTATCGACTATAGTTTGGGCTAATCTTTCTTTGCTTTCCACTGTCCAACCGGCAACATGTGGCGTTAGCAATACATTTTCTGAATCGATTAAATACTGAAATGCCTCCGGCAACTCTGAAGAAAACAACGTTTCAAACGATGCTTTTTCGTATTCTAATACATCAAGACCTGCTCCAAGTATTTTACCTGATTTTAAGGCATCGACCAAATCCTGAGTCACAACACTTTTACCACGTGCGGTATTGATGAACCAAAACGGCTTTTTAAATCCATTGATAAAATCGGAATTAATCATTCGTAAGGTTAACGGGGTTTGTGGTGTATGTAAGCTAACCACTTCTACCTTTTCCTGAAATTCTTCTAAACGTACTTGTTTCGCATTGGCATCGCCAACACCATCTTTTATGTCATAACACAATACCTCAACATCAAATCCGCGAAGTTTTTTAGCAAAGGCTTTCCCCATATTTCCATAACCAATAATTCCAACCGTTCTGCCATCAAGCTCTATGCCTCTATTGGCTTCACGTAACCATTGGCCATGTCGCACTTCTCGATCGGCCTTATTAAGTTTATTGAATAATGACAACAACATACCTAAAGCATGCTCGCCAACCGCATTTCTATTTCCTTCAGGAGCAGCAATAAGGGCAATGCCTTTTTGCTCGGCATACTCGCAATCGATATTTTCCAAACCAGCACCAACACGACCGATGAATTTAAGATTCGTTGCAGCATCTAGAAATTGCTTATCGATAGTAAAGCGGCTACGAAGAATAATACCATCATAATCTGAAATTTTTGCTTCGACTGCTTCCTTTGAAGAAGTATAATCTTCATGATTGGTGAATCCTAAATCGTTTAACTGATTTAGCATAAGCTCGTGATTGGTGTCTAAATGAAGGATTTTCATGTGAAATAATTAGACCACAAAAATAACGATAATCGAGACACTGAAACAAGTTCAGTATGACAAATAATAGGCCGCGTTAGGGATGGCAGCGATATCCTTTTTTGAGATGCTGAAGAATTTCAGCACGAAGAAAAGATTTAGCGAACAGCCCGACCCTGAGCTTTGGCGAAGGATAACGCCCTAAACATTAAAATCCTAAAATAAGTTTAGCGATTGAAAAGTAAATTAAAATACCGAAAATATCGTTACTGGTTGTAATAAAAGGTCCCGTTGCAACCGCGGGATCGATACCTCTTTTATCAAGGAAAATAGGAATAAAAGTTCCAATTAAAGCAGCAATAACAATAACTGCTATAAGAGCTATACAAATTGTAGTTGATACTAAATATGGGGTATCGAATAAAAAGTGTGTTATTGGCAAAACGATTAATGCAATACCTAAACCATTAATCAATCCCAGTAAAAACTCTTTAAATAAACGTTTAAATATTTTGCCGTCAATGGTATCGTTAGCCAGACCCTGCACGACAATAGCTGAAGATTGCACCCCCACATTCCCTGCAGTGGCCTGAATTAAAGGCACGAAAGAAGTTAGCATTGCCAATTCCTTCATTAATGTTAAGTCACTTATTTTTGTTAAGTCACTTATTGCCGATTGAAATACAGTAATAATTGCCGCTGCTCCAAGTCCGCCAAACATACCAATAAGTAACCATGGCAAACGTGCTTTGGTGAGTTCGAAAATACTATCATCGGCTTCTACGTCCTGCGAGATACCGGCAGCTAACTGGTAATCACGCTCGGCCTCTTCTTTCATAACATCGACAATATCGTCGATGGTAATTCTACCTAAAAGCTTCATATCATCGTCTACCACGGGAATAGCCTCCAAATCGTATTTCTGCATGACTCTCGCCACATCTTCGGCATCGTCGTTGACGTTAACATAATCTACACTGGAAATATAGATATCGGCAATTTTCTGTTCGTTTTTAGCAACTATTAAGTCTTTTAGCGACAAACGACCAACAAGTTTTTCCTGCTTATCGACCACATACACCGAATGTACACGGGTTACTTCTTTGGCCTGTCCGCGCAAACGACGTAAGCAACCGGCCACCGTCCAGGTGTCATAGACCTTAACCAGCTCTTTTGCCATAAGTCCGCCGGCAGAATCTTCATCATATTTAAGAAGTTCTGTAATTTCAGCCTTATGATCTTCATCTTCAATTTGTGAGATTACTTCCTGGCGACGTTCTTCTGGAAGTTCAGCAATAATGTCGGCGGCATCATCGGTATCCAGCTCGGCAATTTCTTCGGCAATTTCTTTGGTCGATAAATTTCTAAGGACTTTTTCCCGATTGTCTTCATCGAGCTCCATTAAAATATCTGCCGTGGTTTCAGAATCCAGAAGTTTAATAACATACATCGCTTCTTCGAGATCCAGTTCATCAAGAATCTCGGCAATATCGGCGTAATGGAAATCGTCTAACAGGTTTTTAAGGTCCTTATCGCGGTTTAGACGGATAAGACTTTCTACCTGATTTACTAAATCGTCCGTTAGCTCAAATTGTATGTTTTCTGTTTCTTCTGCCAAATGCTATGCTTTAATATCGTTTTCTATTAATTGAGTAAGTTCTATAAACTGCTGAACATTTAATTGTTCCGGGCGTTTATCAAATATACTATTTGCTTTTAAATTATCGCTTAAATCGAATGTTTTTAAGCTATTACGAATGGTTTTTCTTCGCTGCTGAAATGCGGCTTTTACTACTTTAAAAAATAAAGCATCGTCGCATGGCAAACTGTAATCGGCTTTACGGATTAATCGCATCACTCCTGAATCGACCTTTGGTGGCGGATTAAACACATTTGGCGGTACCGTAAATAAATATTCGGCATCATAATATGCCTGAGCCAAAACAGATAAAATACCATAAACCTTACTGCCTTCTTTAGAGCAGATGCGCTCGGCTACTTCTTTTTGAAACATCCCTGAAAACTCCGGAATCTGGTCGCGCATCTCCAACATTTTAAAAACAATCTGTGTTGAAATATTATACGGGTAGTTTCCAATAATTGCAAAAGGTTCTCCCTTAAAAATTTCGTTTAAATCGTACTTTAAGAAATCCTTTTCAATGATTCTTGGTGCTAAATTCAGGTAATTAGCCTGTAAATATTCTACCGACTCCGTATCAATTTCAATCACATACGTTGTAATGTCTTTTTTAAGCAGATATTTTGTAAGTACACCCATACCCGGACCAATCTCTAAAACAGATTTGTAACCGTTTAAGGTAAGGGTATCTGCTATGTCTTGTGCTACGCTCTCATCATTTAAGAAATGTTGTCCTAAATGCTTTTTAGCTTTTACCTGATGTTGATTGGAATTATTTGCCACAGAATATAGAATATTTTAAATGCAAAAGTAAGTTTTATAATTCGGAATACCTGAGTTTACAATGAATTCAAGCTGAATTCCTAAAAACAGGGTTTACTTAAAGTCTACCGTATACTCGTCTACAATTTGTAACTCTGTTCTAAACGATAACACTTTATCTCCAAATCGTTTTACGGCATCGTTTCTTAGCACAGCCGCATGGTCTCTAAAATATTCATCTAAAGCCTCTCGAGAAATTGCTCTGTATTGCACTGAATACGTAACACCTCCCATTTCTTCTTCAACCAATACCCGTGTTAAAGTGGCTGTTTTAAACTTTCCAGTAGATAATACCTGCGGAATATGTTCTTTAATCCATGCTAACCATTGCTCGTGAATCGAGTCTTCTATATTTGAAGTTACGTTGTATATGTACATAATGAAACTATTTTTTGCAAAGTACCGTAGTTCTGTAACAGCATCAAAGTAATTTACCTTAAAATTGGAGTTTAAAGTTAATTTAAGGCTAATTAATAAAATCGCCACGTAAGGCACGATAGCGTTTTCTGGCATCTACAAAGTAAATGCTATCGGCATGATTAAATATAATTTGTTCGTAATAACTTTTAGCTTTTTCCGGCTGATTGAGAATATGCTCGTAAATATCGGCTATGCTAAAAAGTGCATCATCTACTAAAATACCATCACTATAATTTTCTACAATAGTTTCATAATTGGCTTTAGCCTGCTCAAACTGTTCAAGAGCTTCAAACAACTGGGCTTGCTTAAACAAGGCCTGAGGAATTATCGCTTCGGTTTTATGTTCATTCAGAATTTTATTCAGCAAACCTATCGCCTCTTCTTCCTTATTTTGAAATGCCAACAAGTCGGCTTTAGCATAAAGTTTTAATGCCGTCTGTAAAGAATCTGAATCGTATTTGTTATCGGTAATCAGGAGTTTTAAATCTAACGCATCATTAGCTATTAATTGTGATGTTGAGGCTTTAAGAATATTAAGCTGTGATTCCGCCCATTTAAAATCACCTTTATAATAACTCGTTTTTGCAACTTTAAAACGTGCTTCCTGAGAAATAGTGCTATTTTTTAAATTACGTTGAATCTGAGTATAATAAATTAAGGCATTGTTGAACTTTTCCTGTAGTACTAAAATATCGCCAAGCTCGAGCTTAACCTCTGCCTTTTGCATTTCATTTAACGGCAATTTTAAAGTGTCTTCTAAAAATTTAGTAGCCTTATCCGGTTCATTATTTGTAAACGCTAAAAAATGAGCATAGCCCAACTGTAATTTAAAAGTTAGTAAGGACACCCCATACTGATTAAATAAATCCTGATATTTTTTATCGATAGCCGAATAATCTTCCTTTGGTGTTTGCCTGGTTTCAATCTGTATTAAATTATAATGTGCATTGAGTAATACTTCTGTATCCTGAGCATTTTCAATAATGAACATTAAAATATCTTTAGCAATGTCCAGTTCGTCTTCACTTATGGTAATTTCTGCCAGATCTTCAATTTTATCGAGACTTTCAGGCTGACGCATAAAAATGGCCTTCTCCTGCATAAATGCCTTATTGTAATCCTTCTGTTGAATAAACAACCAACTCAGCAATTCATTCCAAAGTATTTGTGGTTCCTGTTGTAATTTTTTAAGCAGAATTTTTCTGAAAATGACATTGTTTTCATTATCGTCATTCTCACTTATAAACTCACTTATAAATCGTTTTACATTACTCAAGGCAATAGGATTGGCTTCGGCAAAATCGACGTAGCCAACAAACATCTCTTCAATATTTCCCAGCTCTCCATTTAATTGTGCCAATTGCAAATTGAAATTATACTCCGGGTTTAAAACCATTGCCTTTTCGTACGCCTGAATGGTTTCGTTTAATAAGGTGTGATTCTGAAAACTTTTTGAAACCGCAAATACATTACTCGGTCTTTCTTCTATACTTTTAAGTGCTTCATCGTAATAGAATCTGGCATTTTCCATATCGCCTTTAAGCTGATAATTATAACCTAGATCGACTTTAAAGGCCGGATAATTTATGCGCTCTATTAATTTTAAAAGAAATACCTCTGCTTCAGTATATTGTTCAAGCTCCTGATGAGTTGTTACAATTTGATTAATGTAATTCACATTTGAAGGTGATTCGGCATACAACTTCTTGTATTCAAATAACGCCTTTTCGAAATCGCCATTATTAAAATACTCGCGCGCCAGCACATCACTTTGTGAAAAAGCAGCCGAACTAACTATTAGAAATAAAATAATAAGACATCTCATACCGTAAATATAATAAATGCCCTTTGTAGAAGTGACATCTTCCTAAAATAAAAAATGCCCGAATAACATTCGGGCATAACCAACCAAAATTAATGTTCTATTAACTACCGTCTAAAACGAAAGTAACACTCGATTGGGGACAGTCTTAATTGCACCACATAAGTGATGATAGACAGTTTAGATTGAACACTTAATTATAAAAATATTTAGAATATTGAAATCTAACCGTTAACTGCTATTTTAAGTTAGCAACGCTCTCGGTTTTATGTTCAGAGTGAAAAATATCAACATCTGAAAATAAAACTTTAGAAGCGACAAAAATTAACGTGATAAGAATAAGTAGGCGCTTAACATTTTTCATGGTAGGTTAGATTTTTTAGTTTTGGAACTCCTAACTTCGAAAAATAAATCATAAACACCAAGAAATAAGGCAATTAATCGTTAAAAAACGTCACTAATTAACACTTTATCGATTTAAAAACAAAAAAATCGAGTAATTTGTAAGTTTTTTACTCGATTTTTGTTATTCTGTTAATCAATGATTTTAAAACCTGTATACGGTTGTAAAACCTCAGGAATTACAATGCCCTCTTCGGTTTGATAATTCTCTAAAATTCCAGCTAAAACACGAGGTAAAGCTAAAGAACTTCCATTTAAAGTATGCGCCAATTCGTTTTTACCTTCACTGTTTTTAAAGCGCAGTTTTAAACGGTTTGCCTGGAAGGTTTCAAAATTAGACACCGATGAAATTTCTAACCAACGATCCTGCGCTGTAGAGAACACTTCAAAATCGTAAGTCAACGCCGAAGTAAACCCTAAATCACCTCCGCATAATCTTAGAATTCTGTATGGTAATTTAAGCTCCTGTAAAATGGTTTTTACATGCTCTACCATACCATCTAAAGCCTCGTAAGATTTACTTGGGTGCTCCACACGTAAAATTTCAACTTTATCAAACTGATGTAAACGGTTTAACCCTCTTACATGCGCTCCGTAACTTCCAGCCTCACGACGGAAACATGGTGTATATCCAGTAATTCCAATTGGCAACTCGCTTTCATTAAGCACTACATCTCTAAAAATGTTTGTTCCAGGAACCTCAGCCGTTGGAATTAAATATAAATTATCGGCGGTTACATGATACATTTGTCCTTCTTTATCTGGTAACTGACCTGTACCGAAACCTGAAGCCTCATTCACTAAATGCGGCAACTGAAATTCTGTGTAACCTGCTTCTGTATTTTTATCTAAAAAGTATGCAATTAATGCACGTTGTAAACGCGCGCCTTTACCTTTATAAACCGGAAAGCCTGCTCCGGTAATTTTATTTCCTAATTCGAAATCGATAATATCGTATTTCTTAGCCAGTTCCCAGTGTGGTAAAGCCCCTTCGTATAATGTTGGAATATCACCTTCGCTGAAAACCTCTAAATTATCTTCTTCGCTTGAACCTGCCGGAACAATATCATTAGGTACATTAGGAATTTTATAAAGCAACTCATTCAACTCGGTTGATTTCGTATTTAATGCCTCAGTAAGTTCTTTTGAAAGCTCTTTTAACTCGCTTGTTTTTTCCTTTAGCACATTTGCTTCCTGAGCTTTTCCAGACTTGTACAAGTTTCCTATTTCTTTGGATAACGCATTCGATTCAGCTAAGGTGTTATCTAATTCTGTTTGAATTCGACGTCTGTCTTCATCAAATGCAATAACATTATTAATCATCTCAGTCGCATCGATATTACGTTTTGCTAAGCGATTAATTACCAAATCTTTGTTTTCTCTAATAAAAGGGACTTGTAACATGAGTATAAAATTTAAGCGACAAATTTAATGAATTGCAAAATATTAAGATTGCTTTTTAAACCTAAAAATCCAATTAAAAGTGCGATGCAATATATGTTAATGAAGTTTCTTTATCTTTTTGCAATTGTTCTTTTAAAGCCGCTACCGATTCGAATTTTTTCTCATCGCGAATACGGTGTAACAGGTCTATTTGAATTTGCTGTCCGTAGATATCTTTGTTGAAGTCGAAAAAATGAACTTCAATGGTTTCTTTATTCCCTTTAACGGTTGGGTTTGTACCAATATTCATCATACCGAAAACCTGCTTTCCATCAATAACAGATTTAACAACATAAGAACCTTGTTTCGGTATTAACTTATAATCTTCTTCTATTTGAATATTTGCCGTTGGATACTCTATTTGCCTCCCTAAGGCTTTCCCTTCAACCACAGTTCCTGTAAGCATAAAGTTATAACCAAGATAAGCATTCGTTTTATCAATATCGCCTTCTTCAAGGGCTGCTCTAATTTTAGTAGAACTTACTGAAACATCGTCAATATCCTGAGCCGAAATCTCTTCGACATCAAACCCGTAAAGTTCACCATACTTTCTAAGATCATTAATATCGGCATTCCTGTTTCGACCAAAACGATGATCGTAACCAATAATTACTTTTTTGGCATGAAGCGTATCTACCAGAATTTGCTTTACAAACTCCTCGGCTGTTAAACGAGAAAATTCCTGTGTAAACTTTTTAATAAGTAAATAATCTAAACCTAAGCCTTCTAAAATAGCACGTCGCTCGTCAATAGTATTAATTAATTTGATATTTGAATCCTTTTGCAACACCATGCGTGGATGCGGAAAGAAGGTTAGAATTACAGATTTTAAGTGCGACGCCTTACCTGTATTAATTAAACGGTTGATTATTTTTTGATGCCCTATATGAACTCCGTCGAATGTACCAATAGTTACTACGGTATCATGTTCAGGTAACTTATCTAAAGTGCTTATAACTTCCAAACTAAAAATTTTAAACAAAATTAGATATAATAGACCTATAAAAAAAGAAGTTTAGACGTTTCAGCTTTGATTCACTACTAATTTTTCACAAATGGGTAGGACACAAAATACCCTTCTTTTTCAATTCTTATAAAATATAATCCAGATTTTAATTGTGATGTATTAATATTCAAATCAGAATTATCCACAACATTAGACTTTCTAAGTTTTTGTCCTAAAGCACTATAAATCTCATAACCATCAGGTAAATCGCTGGTTATACCCAATGAAATATTTAGAGTATTTGATGCTGGATTTGGATAAATTTTAATATTCTCTTTTGAAAAATAATCATTCAAGCTTAAAGTTAATGCTGATAGTGAAGTTATTTCTTCATCTCCATAGCTTCCTCCTGAAACCACAATATTATCTTGGTCATCTGTCAATTGATATGATCCGTCTCCATATTCTCCACAACAAATACCGTCCCCTGCAGAATCCATAATTTTAAAAGTGTAGCAACCATCACTTCTTAAAGAAAATGTTCTGGTAATTTCAGTTCTATCACCATCGGTATAAGGACCACCAGTAAGACGCTTAACACCATCATCAAATTCCCAGGTAATCTCACTTCCATAATCATCTGGAATAATAGACAGATAAAGCATAGAAGTACCTGAAACATCAATTGCCGTATCAAAGTTAACGGTAGACTCGTTATTACAATCTCTAGCGTCTACATTTCCATTCGGGTTTGATACCGAAACAACCAAATTATGATTACCTAAAGCTACGTTTTGAATAGGCAAATCTACAATTATTTCTTCTAGATAATCTAACGACCCTGACCAATTAAATACTTGTTTTGCCCCTGAGTCAATCTGATAAGAGATTGTTGCCGAAGCCATTGTTGAGCTTCCATAATTTGTCAATCTAACTTGCGGTGCAATCTGTGAACAATCACTAAAATTCAATCCCTGTATTAAAATACTACAATCATCATCAACCGAAGCAGGAGGTGAGCATGCGTCAGATGTTATTAATGAACTTCTGTTTATTTCAGTTGCTAAAGTCGCTAGCATTCTATCTTTTTGATCTTGGGTAAAAATATTCATGCAGGAATCTTGCGTATAATCCATATAATTCTCAATCATATCCACTCCCCCTGAGTTAGGGCATGAATCGACACCTACTGGACAGTTATAATTCGCCTCGCTTACCGCCGGAGTATCTTCACAAAAATCTCCTGAATTAGCATTTTCCCCAGAACAGCCACCTTGGAACGTATGATATAATCCTAAAAAATGACCTATTTCATGAGTTGTTGTTCTTCCTTCATTATAGGGGCCATTTAACGAAAAACTACCATCATCGTAATTTATACTTCCAAAATGCTTATAATTAATTACAACACCATCTGTCTCACTGTTCCCTCCTGGAAGTTGAGCATAACCGAGCAGCCCAGACCCACCATTGAAAGCTACAGTCCATATATTCAAATAACTGGATGGGTCCCATATTGTCGAAGGCTTAAATGCATTAACTTTTGTATAACCGTCTTCCTGATCAGTCTCAACAACCCCATCTTGACCTATATCAATTCTGTCGATACCATTCGTAGGACAACCTTCTGGAGACTTTTGCACCAAACAAAATTCAATTTCAATATCAGCTCCGTCAGGATGATCATTATAACCTGGTGTCCCTATCTGACGTCTAAAATCTTGATTTAGCACATCTATTTGAGACAATATTTGAGCATCGCTAATATTAGAACCTAATCCTATATCTTCTCCGTTATGCAGCACATGAACAACCACAGGGATTGTTACTACAACTGACGTTTGTTTTGTGTTTGTTTGTTTTAAAGATTTACGAATCGATATGGCTTTTTTCAAATTATCCTCATACACCACACTACCCATCATTTCTGGATAATCTTTAAGCATAAGTTCATTATACATATCGGAACCACATCTTATTAAAGAATTTTGTTCTTTGTCGACTTGCGCCAAAACATTAAAACAAAAGCTTATTCCTAGAAGAAGGAAGATTATTTTTTTTTTCATAAAACAAAAAGTAATGCTCTAATTTACATTATTTAAACAAGAGATTAAAAAAAAGTTTACTTTCCATTAAAACTATTCATAGTATTTGATAATCCTGCTAACCCAAAGGATTTTATTAATTCAACCGATTTTTCCAAACGTTCTTTTAGCTTATCATTTTCTTCGTCTGTCCACTCACCAAGCACATAATCGACCTGCTGACCTTTATTAAAAGTATCACTAATTCCGAATCTATAACGATTATAATTGGTAGTGTTCAGTTTAGCTTGTATGTCTTTTAATCCGTTATGCCCACCATCGCTTCCTTTAGCTTTTACTCGAATGCTTCCAAATGGAAGATTTAAATCATCGGTAATAACTAATAAGTTTTCTAAAGGAATTTTTTCCTTAGTCAACCAATATAATACAGCCTTTCCACTCAAATTCATATAGGTATTTGGCTTCAACAAAATAAAAGTTCTTCCTTTTAATTTATATTCAGCGACGTCTCCTAATTTTTGAGTTGTAAAAGTAACATCTTCCGCTTTAGCGAAATAATCTAAAATTTTAAACCCAATATTATGACGGGTATGTTCATATTTGTCTCCTATGTTTCCTAAACCAACGATTAAGTACTTCTTCATAACATGTTATCGTAAATTGTAATCTTTTGTAAAAATAAAAAAGCATCCCGAATACAGGATGCTTTCATATTTAATTTAAGAATAGTCTTATTCAGCTGCAGCTGCTTCTACTTCTTCTTCTTCGTCCTCATCAGTATCAGCAACTGAGTTTCTAGAACGTCTTACTTGACACACTACAGTGTTATCTGGGTGCATAAATTTGTATGCATCGTTTTCTAAAGTAGTGATGTATAATTTACCACCAATTCTTAATGGCGTGATATCTGCTTCGATAAAATCTGGTAAGTTAGCTGGAAGAGCTTTAACTCTTAAGCTACGTTTGTTTTTACGTAAAACACCACCATTTTTAACACCACGAGAGTTACCAATTAATACTACAGGAATTTCCATAGTAATTTCTTTGTCTTCGAATAATTGGTAGAAGTCGATATGCATGATAGCATCGGTTACCGGGTGAAATTGGATATCTTGTAATACCGCGTTGTAAGTTTCACCATTTTCTAAAGCAATCACAACTGTATGCGCATTAGGCGTGTATACTAGTTTTGAGAAAGCTAATTCTTCTGCTGAGAAATGAACTGGCTTATCTCCTCCGTATAATACGCAAGGAACCTGACCAGCATTACGTAAGGCTTTAGTTGCTTTTTTGCCCACGCTTTCTCTTTGAGATCCGTTGATTGTAATTGATTTCATAATTATTTATTTATTATTACTTGTTTATATTGGAAGTACTAATGTACTTTCAAGTCTTTTTTACATTACAAATTTAGAAGCAATAGATTGGTTGTTGTGTACTTTTTCCATCACCTCAGCGAATAAATCGGCACAACTTAATACTCTAATCTTATCGCTTAATGGCTTAACAGGAATAGAGTCTGTTACTATAAGTTCTTCTAAATTTGAATTATTTAAATTATCGTAAGCATTACCAGACAATAACGCATGTGTACATATTGCTCTAACGCTTAATGCACCTCGCTCCATCATTAAATCGGCTGCTTTAGTTAATGTTCCTGCGGTATCAACCATATCATCAACTAATACCACATTCTTACCAGTTACATCACCAATTAATTCCATATGAGAAATTACATTGGCTTTTGCACGTTGCTTGTAACAAATAACTACATCACTTCCTAAGGTTTTTGCATAAGCATAAGCACGCTTAGAACCACCCATATCTGGCGATGCGATAGTTAAATTATCTAACCCTAAGCTTTGTAAATATGGTAAGAAAATAGTTGAAGCAAATAAATGGTCAACTGGTTTCTCGAAGAACCCTTGAATTTGATCAGCATGTAAATCCATGGTGATAATTCTGGTAGCTCCGGCAGCTTCTAAAGTTTTAGCAACAAGTTTTGCAGCAATAGGCACTCTTGGCTTATCTTTTCTATCTTGTCTTGCCCATCCATAATATGGTAAAACAGCGGTGATGTGTCTTGCCGATGCACGCTTAGCAGCATCAATCATTAACAACATTTCCATTAAGTTTTCCGGTCCTGGATTTGTCGAACCAATAATAAAGATACGAGTACCTCTAATCGACTCTTCATATGATGGTTGAAACTCCCCATCACTGTAAGTCGACATTTTCACTTTTCCTAATTCGGTTCCAAAAGCCTTAGCGATTTTCTCTCCCAGTACCTGGCTTTGGGTACATGCAAAAATTTTGGCTTCAGTTACAATTGTCGGCATAGCTAACTTGTTGTTTTTTAGCGCAAAAGCGCAGCTTGTTTTTTAACGAGGTGCAAATTTAGACATTTATTTTTACCTAAAAAGTATAATACCCAGTATTTTTATCGTAATTATGAAAATTTTATATATTTTTGCTCTCGCTAAAACGCTCAAGTGGCGGAATTGGTAGACGCGTCGGATTCAAAATCCGATTCTTCGGAGTGTGGGTTCGATTCCCACCTTGAGTACTTAAAAACCTTTGAAAATATTTTCAAAGGTTTTTTTATTTCATTCCTAAACTCCTTTTTTTTAACTTCTCCAATCAACAAAAAAATTATATGTTTTTGCAACATAAGTACTAACAAGGAAAGTTAATTTTCACAAACTTTACAAAACCCTTTCTTTGAAAACTTAAGAATATATATCCGATGTTTTCTATCATGGACAATTTAGGACTACAAACACTTTTTGTAAAAGTAAATTGTACCACTTTAAATGGTACAACCACAATTCGTCTAATCTAAAAACATCAACTCATGAAAACATTAATTTTAATTTGGTTTATAAGTCTTACTAGTCTTGCCTATTCTCAAACTATTCTTTTTAAAGATGCTATCCCAGAAACAATTGCCGAAGCTATTATCTTATCGGAAGTAGAAATTACAAATGCTAAATCAGCTTTAATTATAAACAATCTGTATTTAGATAAATCCACGGAATATTTATCATCCATATTTGGAGATAACATTCCCGAAAATATTATAGAAGTGCAACGTTTAATCGCCCAATACGACATTAAAAATTTAAAAAGTGACTGCCCCAGTTGTGATAAATTTAAAGCTATAATCCAAGGTTTAAAAGACTCGAAAGCTGTAATCGTTTTTAATAAAGATGGGCAAATAATTGAAACCTATGAAACATATAAAAACGTTTATCCTCCGCTAGATGTTAAAGATAAATTACTTTCTACACACCCTAATTGGTCTACCTCAAAATCATCACTTCTGTTTATTTATGAAAAAAGTGAAAACAAACCACGATCTAGATATATGGTTGATTTGATAAATGCTGACAATTCTCAAAAACTAACTTTTAATTTATCTGATTAATTTTTTTACAAAAATAAAAATCTATTTCACTCTAAAACAAAACATTATGAAAACAAAATCAGCTATAATCACCCTTATATTCTCATTAGGATTCCTAACATTCACATTTGCTCAACCTTCCTTAGAAGGCACTTGGAAATCGGTTAAGCAATTATATATCCTTCCAGACACAACCTATACAGCTACAGGAGACGACATGATAAACATGGTGAAAATAATAAACAAAACACACTTTGCCACCATTGTTCAGGCAGACTCTATTCAAAACAGCATGTTTAACGGTGGCGAATACACGTTTAGAGGAAACATTTATACAGAACATCTAAAATACTTTTCGGACCCTTCTCTTATCGGTAAATCATTTTCTTTTAAAAGCACCATAAAAGGAGATATCTGGACTATTGAAGGCCCTATTGAAAATGAAGGAGAAGAAAAACCAGTATGGAAAATTTATGAAGAATACATAAGAATAAAGTAAAGAAAAACTTTTTATAAAACAAGAGAACAGCAGTAATGCTTATTGCCTAAGCTATATATCGTCAATCATTACTTTAGCTGTTCTTTTCTTTTCGAATCCTTTAAATATTGCTTTGCTGTATTTGCAATAGTTTCAGCATCTAAAACACCTTCGTAGATATTAAATGTATCAATAGCTCCAAACCAAGTTTGATCTCCTGGATTACTATATCCCGAATAACACAAATAGGCAAGTTTATCACTAATATTTGCAATGATGTTAGATTTTTTACGAAGGTTTATTCGTGCATCCTCTAAAACCCCATCAATGTAAAATTTCAGAAAATTATTATCAAATGTAATCACCATATGATGATATTTACCATCTATTAATTCATCAGATAATATCCCAATAGTCGTTAACCATGGTCGGGATGAATAATTTTTACATGACAAAACTACGCCACTCCTTTGATTATGCTTTGCTGTCATCCCTATATAATCAACCCCATTATTCCCCCTTACATTTCCAAAGTAAGCTAGTGTAGTGTAGAGTGCATTATTATTTTTACCTGCTAAAATAAAAGTCTCCAATGTAATCGAAGCATATTCATTAATCTTTAATTCCTCTCCAGGTAGTTCTAAATATTCTCCTGAAGAATTTGTAACAAACAAACCATCTATAATCTCTACATCTCCTTTAATTATTCCATTAGCATTCCCAATAACATCATTGGTTGTTCCGTCTTCAAACGTATACGAATGCTTTAACACAGGTTTCGGAACATGAACACTATTGTCTTGCAATATGCGGTTTACATATTTTTTTGCTGAATTTCTAATAGTTTCCTCATCAAGTATACCCTCATAAATATTGAATGTATCTATAGCGCCGAACCATGTTTGGTCTTGTGAGAATCCTGATTTACCTAAATAAGCAAGCTTGTTACTTAAATTTTTTATGAGGTTATCTGAATTTAGGGAAGGACGAATACTGACTACACTTCCATCTAAATAATATTTCATCTCATTGTTATCATAAGTTGTTACAATATGATGAAACTCATCATCCTCAATACTCGGCGAGTAAATATTGCTCCCTGTTGCCCATGGATCCTTATAATTTAAGCATGAAATGGTAGATCCACTGTTCCCATTATTTACTAAAGTTTGATAAATATAATTAACACCAATTTCATTCTGTCTATCACCAAAGTATGATACCATTGTCCAGGTTCCATTACCCTTTCCTGCAATTACATAAGCCTCTAAAGTTATCGCTGAGTATTCATTAATTCTTATTTTTTTACCAGGCAGTTCTAAATACTCCCCCTGTTCATCTGTTATAAATAATCCATTTACAATCTCACCATCACCTCTAATAATTCCGTCTGCATCTCCAACAACATCATTAGCTACTCCATTTTCAAAGGTGTAAGCATGTTTCAATACTGGTTTATGCAATTGGTTCTTACTATTATCCTTTACAAGAGCAGTAAAAACAAACACAACAATTAATGAAAATATAATCCAAACAATATAATGTCTTTTTGTAATTGGAAGATAATAAACCTTCTTCTTTCTAATCTGTCCTCTTTTAGGAGCAATAAACTTTTGCAGAATTTTATTCTTACCTTCATTATCTGCCATATACCGCACTTCCAAAGGCGTATAATTATATTTTTCATGAAAACATCGGCTGAAATAATTCGGACTACTAAATCCCACTTCATAAGCAATTTCAGAAATACTCAAAGCGCTTTTAACTATAAGTTTCAAAGCTTCCTCTAAACGTATATCACGAACAAATTTGCTAATGGATTTACCATTAATCAATTTAATTTTACGATAAAGCTGAGAACGACTATAACCCGATTCCTTTGATAAATCTTCAACTCCAAATTGCTCATTTTTCAAGTTATCTAATACTATACCTTTGAGCTTATTTACAAAACCCTCTTCTCTAGAAACTGCTTTAATATTATTAGTTTTCATGAATTATGAATAAAAAATTCACAAGGGGCTTTCCTACTAAAGATACGAAAAATCAAGATTAATTAAACCCTCAGTTTTACACAACTGCATAAAACCAATTTTACTGCAAACACAATTTAAACATCTAAAAGTTAAATTACATACCTTTGTACCCTTTAAAACACTTTGTTTATGATATATTCAATGACAGGCTATGGTAAATCGGTTTTGCAATTGCCTACAAAAAAGGTAACTATTGAGTTAAAATCTCTTAACAGCAAAAATTTAGATTTAAACGCAAGAATGCCATCTATATATAGAGAAAAAGAATTGTCTATTAGAAAACTTCTGGCTGATAAGTTAGAACGCGGTAAAGTAGATTTCTCTATATATGTAGAAGCTACTGCCGAAGACACTTCAACGCAAATCAATACGCCTGTTGTTAAACAATATATGGAACAACTACGACAAGTGGTTGATGGTAACGACATTGAATTACTTAAAATGGCGGTGCGTTTTCCTGATGCTTTAAATACCGTGCGTGAAGAAATTGACGAAAACGAATGGCAACTAATAGAAGCTGAAATTCATAAAGCGGTAGACGATTTAAACAATCACAGACTAGACGAAGGAAAAGTTTTAGAACAGGATTTTAACGCCAGAGTTTCAACCATCGATAACATTCTTGAACAGGTAATAGCGATGGATCCGGAGCGTGTTCAAGGGGTTCGCGAGCGCTTACTTAAAGGTGTTGAAGAGTTAAAAGAGAAATACGACGAAAACCGTTTCGAACAGGAATTGGTGTATTACATTGAAAAATTCGATATTACCGAAGAAAAAGTGCGTTTAAAAAATCACTTAAACTACTTTATAGAATCTATCAATTCTGAAGATTCTAACGGAAAAAAATTAGGCTTCATCTCTCAGGAAATGGGCCGTGAAATCAATACTATTGGTTCAAAAAGTAACTATGCACCAATGCAGCAGTTAGTCGTACAGATGAAAGACGAACTGGAAAAAATTAAAGAACAATTATTAAACGTATTATAATAATACCTAAACACAATAACATTGAATCAAGGTAAACTTATTGTATTCTCAGCCCCATCAGGCTCAGGAAAAACAACCATAGTAAAACACTTATTAGGTATTGAAGATTTAAATTTAGAATTTTCAATATCGGCAACATCCCGTGAAAGACGCGGCAACGAAGTAGATGGCAAAGACTACTACTTTTTATCGCTTGAAGACTTTAAAAAACACATTAAAAACGAAGATTTTTTAGAGTGGGAAGAAGTATACCGCGATAATTTTTACGGAACTTTAAAAAGTGAAGTCGAGCGTATCTGGGCTATGGGTAAACACGTTATTTTCGATATCGATGTATCAGGAGGATTACGCATAAAACGAAAATTCCCTGAGCAAACTTTGGCACTTTTCGTAAAACCGCCAAGCATCGATGAATTAAAGATTCGTTTAAAAAACCGTAAAACCGAAAGTGAAGAAAAGATAAGCATGCGGGTTTCGAAAGCTTCTGCTGAATTGGCAACCGCACCACTTTTCGATAAAATTGTGGTCAACGACACCTTGGAGCACGCTCTAGAAGAAGCCGAAAAACTGGTTAGAGACTTCATTAACTCGTAAAACAATATCACGCCATAATTACCTTGTAGTTATGGCGTTTTTAAAACCATAAAAAACACAGTACTTACACTATGAAAATCGGATTGTATTTTGGCTCATTTAACCCTATTCATGTGGGCCATTTAATTATTGCTAACCACATTGCAGAACATAGCGATTTAGATGAAGTCTGGTTTGTAGTAACACCCCACAATCCTTTTAAAAACAAAAGTAGTTTACTCGATAACTTCGATAGATTAGAACTCGTGCATCGTGCCACTAAAGATTACGACAAACTTAAACCTTGCGATATTGAGTTCAATCTGCCTCAACCCAATTATACAGTAAACACACTGGTACACTTACAGGAAAAATATCCGAAGCATGAATTTGCTTTACTTATGGGTGAAGACAATTTAAAAAGCTTCCATAAGTGGAAAAACTATCAGGTTATTTTAGAGAACCATCATATTTATGTGTACCCAAGAATTTCGGGCGAACAGCAAACGACGATTTTCGATAACCACCCTAAAATTCATCATATCGATGCCCCGGTAATGGAATTGTCTTCAACCTTTATTAGAAAGTCTATAAAAGAAGGTAAAAATGTAAAGCCTATGTTACCGGCACACGTTTGGGAACATATTGATGATATGCTTTTTTACAGGTAACGTTTTCAAAACTCCAAAACGAAGAAACCGCTTAAAGAAGTCTCTTTAAAGCGGTCTCTTAACTACTAAATAACCAACCAAAAATTGTTATCCCCTTGTACTTGTTCTCGGGTTTTCTACTTTATCTTTTCTAGGCTTACGCATTTTCTCTGTGATTTCAGAAGTTGCTGTTTTGCCTTTTGTATCTGCTGTTTTTAAATATTGAATGTATCCACGCCCAGTGAATTGGTAAACCGATTGCGACGACGGATGATACAATTCTATCTTACTGTCATTTATAACGCTCAATTCAAAATATTCATTGTCGAAATAATCATAATCTAATGTTAAAGTTTTAAGGTACATATCTCCGGCAACATCACCTACACCATAGATACCGGTGTAATCCCAAATTAAATTATTGACACTAGTACCTGAGTTATCTTGCGAACTTCTAAATTCTGAATCATTTCCTCCTGCTAAAAACTGTAAAAAGTTTTCATTATCAAATTCGTTTAAAGCTCCGAAATCACTGGTATACGTCTTTTCCCAAGCATCGTATTCCTGTAAAAAATAATGAATGTTATCGTAGAACACAAAATCGTAATCGAAATTGCTTCGTTGATAGCCATCTAAAAAATAAGAGGTTTTATTTTTCGGATTATACAATTCTATAGTATTGTTATCTATCTGATAGACATCAAAAGTTTCAAAACCATCAATATCATGATTCACATCTAAAATCATATCATAAGTATCATATTCTCCTATATCAATTCCGAAGCCATTTCCGCTTTCACCTAAACCAACAATATTATTATTTGCATACACTACGCCATTTCTAAACGATATGGTAAATGCTTTCTGTAAAAACGGTGTCGTACCGTAACCAGCAGTACTATTGATATCGACATACCATAATTCGTAAGAATTTAATAATTGATTTAACGATATTCCTGGTTCTTCTTCCACTATTACTGTTTCCTGATAACAGGATGTGAAAAGTGTTGATATTAGCGCAAAGCTTAAAAGTAATTTTACAGTCTTCATAGTCATTCGTTTTTTGAGTTACTGACTTTAGAGTTTCAAAACGCGTGCCAAAAAAATTGTTTAATAATTTCTTCACATCCCTACAATGAATATTTTGTGTACTTTTGCTCAGTATTAAACATTTAAACTTTTCATGGAAAAACCTTTAAAATATGCGGTGTTTGGCGCTGGAAGCTGGGCAACGGCTATTGTTAAAATGCTTTGCGAAAATTTAGATGAAATTGGTTGGTATATGCGTAGCGTGTACACCAAAGAACACTTACTAAAAGAGCAACATAATCCTAATTATTTAAGTTCGGTTGAATTTCATTTAGAGCAGTTAAAAATAAGTAACGACATTAATGAAATTGCTGCTTTTGCCGATGTATTAATCTTCGCTATTCCATCTGCATTTATGCACAGCGAGCTTGAAAAATTAAACATCGATATTTCAAAGAAAATTATTGTTTCTGCTGTTAAAGGAATTATGCCTGAAAGCGGATTACTGGTTGGTGAACATTTTCATGATGTTTACAATATTCCTTTTGAAAACATCGCTGTTATTGCCGGTCCTTGTCACGCCGAAGAGGTGGCTTTAGAACGTTTATCTTATTTAACTATTTCTTGTGCAGATACCGGTAAAGCAAAGTCCATTGCTAAAAACCTATCCAGCGATTACATAAAAACCAAGGTTAATGATGATGTTGTTGGCGTTGAGTATGCTGTAATGTTGAAAAACATTTACGCCATTGCTGCAGGTATTGCGCATGGCTTGGGATATGGAGACAACTTTCAGTCTGTTTTAATGAGTAACTCGATTAGAGAGATGAAACGTTTTATTAAAAAGATGCACAAAATGAAACGTAACATTAACAACTCGGCTTACCTAGGTGATTTGCTTGTAACCGGATATTCCATTTTCTCAAGAAACCGCATGTTTGGTAATATGATTGGTAAAGGTTACACCGTAAAATCGGCTCAAATGGAAATGAGTATGGTTGCTGAAGGTTATTATGCTACTAAAAGTGCACACTTACTAAACGAAAAAAACAAAAGCAAAACAAAGTTACCCATTATAAATGCGGTTTACGAAGTGCTTTACGAAAACAAAGACCCTAAAAAGGTATTTAAGAAGTTAACCGAGAAACTGGATTAGACTAAAGATTTAAAACAAAAAGGCATCAAATATTTGATGCCTTTTCTATTTTATTATTGCAAACTACTTTACAACTACACCTTTTACTTTCATTAATGGTACCGGTTGTAAAGCCTTTAGGTTAATCGTATTTTTTCTGAACAGATAGGTCTTTTCAAACATTTGGTTCCCTTCAAAAAACGTTACTTTAAACTGATTATTCAAAGCAAAAAGCTCTTCCTGAATTAATTCTATTTTAGCATAACTTTTCGCCGGAAGTTTATCTAATTTTTTTCTAAAAGTTGACGTTATTTTTTGATCACTATATCCGTTTGTTACGATAAGAACAACATCTAAATCAACGTCTTTATCATTAATTATGTAAGCATTCCAATCCTGAGTTTTATAAATATCGTTATACTCATTTACTACCGCCACATAAACACCTTCTACTTTTGGAATTTCAATATCTTTTTTCATTGGTTTATCACTCTAAATTTATGTTGCAAAAGTAATAAACTATTCAAAATCTATTTTATAACCTTCAACAGTAATCCCTTGTAAGTTATAAACGATAAAATGATTTAAAAGTTCTTCATTGGTATAATTATCAAAAAAGGTATTGTTCTTAAGTGCTATCTCCTCGAAACGAACAAAATACAAATCGCAAAACAGCCTTAAATTAACCTCAGGCCTAATAATACCATCTGTTTGAGCTATTAATAAAAACGGATAAATAATGGTATTTAAGATATAATCCCTAAACTCATCGAAAACCAAATTAGCCTTAGGATAATATTTTTTAAGACCAAAAATGAATGATGGTTTAAAATGAGCTATATGTTGAAAAGCCTTTTTGTAGATTAAAATGATGGAGGAAATAGGATCGCCTTCAATACTTGTTAATTCATTTTTGTAATTCTTAATCAGTAACTCGACACATTGAATGACTAAATCTTCTTTACTATCGAAAAACTTATAAATTGTTTTTTTTGAAATTCCAAGCTCTGAAGCAAGCTCATCCATTGTAAAACGCTTGCTTCCAAACTTGGTAAAGTTTGAAACCGAACACTCTAAAACCTCTTCCTTTGTAGTCATTTAAAAAAACCTATTATTTCAAAAATCAAAGGTAAGAAGCTTAATTTAAAAATACATAAGACGCCCTAAAATTCCCTAACAGAACCTCATTCTCATATTATTTCCACCCTCCACCTAAGGCCTGATATAAATTTATAATCGACAAGAGTTGCTGTAACTTATTATCAATTATATTTAATTCAGCATTTAACACGTTTTCTCTGGCAGTTAAAAGATCTAAATAAGTTCCGAAACCATTTTGTAATAATTCATCTGAATTCTCTTCAGCCTTCCTTAAAGCTTCCACCTGATTTTTTACAAAATCGTATTTTGTTATTTCGGCATTGTACATATACAAAGCATTTGAAACTTCTGTTCCTGCAACTAAAATTGTTTTCTTAAAATTAAGCAGTGCCTGTTCTTGTTGTGCTTTTGCAACTTCGTTTTGGGTTCTAATTTGTCTTCCGTTAAAAATAGGTTGTGTTAATCCGCCAAGCATGCTTACAAAAAGGGAACTCGCATCAAACCAGTTATTTGAATTTAAACTTTGTAATCCTCCAGAAGCAGTAAGCGTTAATGATGGATAATAATAACTTCGAGCGACATTACTTAATTCAAACGACTGTATTAATCCGTATTCGGCCTGCATCACATCTGGACGGTTACTTAGAAGAGTTGCTGGCACACCCAATTTTAATTCAGTATCGATATGCTGACTATCTAAATGACTTCGTTCAAAATTTTGAGGCGTAATGCCTAGTAATATACTTAAAGTGTTTTCGGCTTTAAAAATAGCAGCTTCTAAATCCACTTCTAAAACTTTAGCACTATTATACTGAGCAATATTTTGATCGACCGCTACCTGAGTTACCTGTCCGGCTTCTTTTAATGCCTTTATAGTTTCGACGCCCTTTTCTCGAGTAACCACAGTTTGTTTTGTTATTTCTAATTGCGCATCTAAAGCCAATAATTGATAATAGGTTGAAGCTATAAGAGATACCAATTGGGTTTTAACAGCCTGATGTGCCGCTACCGATTGCAACAAACCGGCCTCATAAGCACGTTTTGTACTTCGAATTTTCCCCCAGATATCTGCTTCCCATGCCATTGTTCCTGAAAGATCAAACTGATCGACATGATCTCTACCCAAAGGAGTTAAAACAATTCCCTGCTGGCTATTTTCTGAAAAATAGGTTCTTGAAGCCGAGGCACTCCCATTTAAAGTGGGAAAATAACCTGCTTTACCCTGTTTTAAATAGGCTTGAGAAATTGCAATTTGCTGAATTGCTATTCGAATATCTAAATTGTTTTGAAGTGCAGAATCAATATATTTCTGAAGATATTCATCGGTAAACAATTCCTTCCAAGACACATCAGCCATAGAAAGACTGTCGGTTGGTAAATTGTCTGTTCTAAATAAATCTTCAGTTTCTTCCAACTCAGGGCGCTCATAGTTTTTAGCGACAAAACACCCCTGAAAAACAAAAGCCAAAAGAACTACCAAAAGGCCTTTATTATAATGCTTGTATGTTATATACGACACTTTCATATCACGATTCAATAGTTTTAGTTATAGGTTTTCGAGATACTTTTTCTTGTAACCACTGAAATACAATAAATAGAATTGGAATAATAAACACACCCAAAATGGTTCCTATTAACATACCTCCGACAGCACCGGTTCCAATAGATTTATTCCCTTCGGCCCCAACGCCTTTAGCCAATACCAAAGGCATTAATCCTAAAATAAATGCAAAAGAAGTCATTAAAATTGGTCGTAAACGCGCTTTGGCTCCATGAATGGCAGCATCGACTAACGATTCGCCCTGGCGTCTTCTTTGAATAGCAAATTCTACAATTAAAATGGCATTCTTAGCTAATAAACCAACTAACATAATTAAAGCTATCTGGAAAAACACATTATTTTCTAACCCCATTAATCGGGTAGTAATAAAGGCACCAAAAATCCCAACAGGTAACGACAACAGAACCGATAATGGTAAAATGTAACTTTCGTATTGTGCTGACAGCAAAAAGTAAACAAACAATAAACACAACATGAATATTATCGTGGTTTGATTTCCTGCACTTACTTCTTCTCTCGATAATCCAGAATATGCTATTTCTAAAGTTGCGGGTAAATTTTCGGCTTCTTGATTTACAATAGCAATGGCATCACCCGAACTATAACCCGGATTTGACGCTCCGGTAATTTTCGCTGAACTAAACAGATTAAATCGCGTTACAGACTGAGGACCATAAACTCTTTTTAATGACACAAACTGAGTAATTGGTGCCATATCTCCACTTCCTGTTCTGATATATAATTTATTCAAGGAACTTAAATCGGTGCGATTTTCTGGTAAGGCCTGAATATATACGCGATACTGTTTACCAAACCGAGCAAAATCTGCTGCGTAAATTCCCCCAATATACCCTTGCAATGTTGAAAAAATACTACTTACCGACACCCCATATTTTTTGGCTACTGGTACATTTATCTCTAATTCATACTGTGGATATCCTGTATTAAAAGCTGTTTGAGCATATTGAATTTCTGGGTGCTTCATTAAACTACTCAAAAAGTTCTGAGTAGATTCATCTAAACCTTTAACATCACCCCCAGATTTATCTAAAAGGTTGACTTCAAAACCAGACGACAATCCAAAACCTGGAATACTTGGCGGTGCGAAGAAAATTATTTTTGCTTCGGGAATTTGAGCTGCCATAGCAAAAAACTTTTTGGTAATCGCGTTTACCGACAACTCCTCTGTTTCACGTTCACTCCAATCATAAAGTTTAATAAAGCCTAAACCATAATTACTTCCTGCTCCGTTTATTAAACTTCTACCATTAACCACAGTAATGGCCTCAACGCCCTCTATTTTCATTCCTCGTTCATAAATTAAATTGGTAACAGCCATAGTTCTATCGGCTGAAGCTCCGGGAGGTAACTGAACATCTAAAAACAAAACACCTCTATCTTCACTTGGAACAAAACCCGTTGGCGTTGTTTTAGCCGACCACCATATACCAACACAAGCTAAAACCAATATTAAAAGTGTAACAATTTTATTTTTATACAGGAACCGTAATGACCGTCCGTAGCGTTCTGTTATAGCACTAAAACCGGCATTAAAGGCTGCGTAAAATCGTTGTAAAAGATTTTTATTTTTATGGTGATGTTCATCGTCATGCCCTTTTAAAAACAATGCACACAACGCAGGGCTTAAGGTTAAGGCATTAAGAGCAGAAATTAAAATCGCCACAACTAAGGTTACCCCAAACTGTTTATAAAACACCCCTGTTGGGCCTTGTACAAAGGTTACCGGTATAAATACTGCAGCCATAACTAAAGTTATAGAAATAATAGCTCCTGTTATTTCATGCATCGCATCAAGAGTCGCTTTTTTGCCATCCTTTTCTCCTTGATCTAATTTAGCATGTACTGCTTCGACAACCACAATGGCATCGTCAACAACAATACCTATGGCAAGTACCAAAGCAAAAAGCGTTAATAAATTCACCGAGAAACCAAAAACATTCAGGAAAAAGAAGGTTCCTATAATGGCTACTGGGACAGCTATAGCAGGAATTAAAGTCGACCTAAAATCCTGTAAGAAGATGAAAACCACAAGAAACACTAAAATAAAAGCTTCTACAAGGGTGTGAACCACCTTTTCAATAGAAGCCTCTAAAAATTCATTGGTATCGAATGGAATGATGAGTTCAATCCCTTCTGGAAAATCTTTTTCTAATCGTTCCAGTTCACTTTTAATCGTTTCAATAATTTCTTGTGCGTTAGACCCAGAGGTTTGAAAAATCCCCATATTCACACTAGGGTAACCTAAAGTGCTTGCGCTATATGCATAAGACTGCGCTGCCAATTCTATATCGGCAATATCTTTTAAACGTAAATACTGCCCGTTATTCAAAGCTTTAATAATAATATCGCTATACTGTTCTTCGGTTTTAAAACGGCCGCTATATTTTATGGTGTATGAAAACGATTCTCCACTATTTTCTCCCAAAGCTCCTGCCGAAGCTTCTAAACTTTGCTCTCTTAATGCAGCAACGACATCTGATGGATTAATATTATAAGCGGTTAGTTTTTCTGGTTTTAACCAGATACGCATCGCATAATCCTGTAAAGAAAATACCGTAACATTACCTACCCCTTTTACACGTTGCATCGTGGGAATAACATTTATTTTTAAATAATTCTGAAGAAATATACCATCGTAATCCGGATTAGTAGAGTAAAACGACAAGAACATTAACGCGGAAGTTTGTTGCTTATTGGTTTGCACTCCAGCCTGAATTACTTCCTGAGGTAATAAAGGTGTTGCTCGAGAAACTCGATTCTGAACATTTACAGCGGCAATATCTGGGTCTGTATCCTGATCGAAAAAAACAGTAATGGTTGCTGTACCTGCATTTGAAGCTACAGAAGTAATATAGGTCATTCCCTCAACACCATTTATTTGTTCTTCAATAGGAATAACAACACTCTCCAT
Organism: Aestuariibaculum lutulentum; assembly: GCF_032926325.1. Lineage (NCBI taxonomy): Bacteria > Pseudomonadati > Bacteroidota > Flavobacteriia > Flavobacteriales > Flavobacteriaceae > Aestuariibaculum > Aestuariibaculum lutulentum. The sequence continues at coordinate 1,612,257 of NZ_CP136709.1, read as the reverse complement.
AATGGTTTCTGCGCTGGCTCCAGCATAGTTTGCATTAACTGTAATGGTTGGCGGGGCAATATCGGGATATTGTTCAACAGGAAGCGTAGCAAGCCCCATTACACCTAAAATTACAACGATAATAGATATTACCGTCGATAACACTGGTCTTTCTACAAATGTTTTTAACATGCTTTCAGGTATTATTTAAACATAGGTGCGATTGGCTTTATAACACTATCAAAATCGACTTGCTTTGGCGTTATAACCATACTGTTTCTAAGCTTACTAAGTCCTGAAACTACAATATTATCACCTGCTTTAAGCCCAGACTCAACAACATATAAATTATCTACAGCTCCCGATACTTTAATTACAGTTGCCTTAATTTTATTATCGCTTCCTAAAGTATAAATAACAACATCCTTTTGTTGTTCGAAGGTAGCCGATTGCGGAACCACTATAACATTTTTATATTCGGTTGGAATTCTAATATTTCCGCTATTACCATTAGTTAAGATTTCATTAGGGTTATCAAACTTAGCTCTAATATTAATGGTTCCTGTATTGGTATTAATTTGTCCTGTACTGGTTTCTATGGTTCCTTTTTCTGAATACACTTGGCCATTAGCCAAAATAAGATTTACTTGAGGTAAGTTTTTAATGCGATCGACTTTATTCTGACCCTTAGCACTTTGCAGATAATTAACATACTGCGCTTCATTTAAACTAAAAAACGCGTACACTTCCTCTATATCACTAACAGTGGTTAATGGCATAGCATCGTTAGGGCTTACTAAAGAACCTTCTCGAAAATTAATAGCTCCCACATACCCATCAACAGGACTTTTTACAGTAGCGTAACCTATATTAGCAACAATACTGTTATAGTTTGCCTTAGCTTGTTCTAAATTAGCTTTGGCAGTTTCTAATTGAACTTCGCTAATAATACCTTTGTCGACCAATGGAATTAACTTATCGACTTCAACCTGAGCTACATTTACGCGAGCTTTAGCTGCATTCGCATCCTGAGACAACGTTTGAGTTTCTAGCTTAAATAGCGACTGACCCTTGCGTACTTGCTGCCCCTCATCAACCAATACCTGCTGTATATATCCAGATGTCTTCGCTCTTACGTTACTATTAACAATGCCTTCTATACTTGTAGGATACTCTTCATACCCTGTAACCGATACCGGTCTTAATTCTGCCACAGGAAATGGCAAAGGCGCAGTAGATTGAGATTTTGTTTCAGTTTTATCTCCACAGCCCGAAAATAAAAAAGCGAGAATTCCAAGAAGTAAAAATGGTATGTATTTTTTTTTCATAGGATTGGTTTTACTTGGTCTTCCTTTAAAAATACAACTCTATTTTTGAATATTAAAATAATTTTCTGAATATCAATAAAGTAAAAAATAAACGCGGCTAGTTATTTAAACTTAAACACATAACAATTCCTTTTAAAATCTATCAATTCAAGACAAAACACAGAAACAAAAAAGCCGATAATTTCTCACCGGCTTAATTCTATATATTTTGATGCTTTTATAAAGCTGATTTAAACTGCTCTAAGAAACGCACATCGTTTTCACTTAATAAACGAATATCGTTAATCTGATGTAATAACATCGCAATACGATCGATACCCACACCAAATGCAAAACCTGAATATTCTTTAGAATCGATATTACAGTTTTCAAGAACATTCGGGTCTACCATACCACAACCTCCAATTTCTAACCAACCGGTTCCTTTAGTAATACGGTAATCAGATTCTGTTTCTAATCCCCAGTACACATCGATCTCTGCACTTGGCTCGGTAAATGGGAAATACGACGGACGTAATCGGATTTTAGATTTCCCAAATAACTGCGTTGTGAAATATTGTAATGTTTGTTTTAAATCGGCAAAACTTACTTCTTTGTCAATATACAATCCTTCAATTTGATGGAAAAAACAGTGCGAACGTGCCGAAATAGCTTCGTTTCTATACACACGACCTGGTGAAATGGTACGAATTGGCGGCTGATTTTTTTCCATATAACGCACCTGTACCGAACTGGTGTGTGTACGTAATAATACGTCTGGATTGGTTTGAATGAAGAAGGTATCCTGCATATCGCGTGCCGGATGGTATTCCGGTAAGTTTAATGCAGTAAAGTTATGCCAGTCATCTTCAATCTCCGGACCTTCACTAACGTTAAACCCAATGTTCGAAAAGATATCAATAATTTGATTTTTAACTATAGATATTGGGTGACGAGCTCCTAAATTAATTGGGGCTCCCGGACGTGATAAATCGCCGTAAACACCTTTTACTTCCTCTTTACTTTCTAACTCCTCTTTTAAGGCATTTACTTTTTCTTCAGCTGCTTTCTTTAGGGCATTAACGGCCTGACCAAACTCTTTCTTTTGCTCGTTTGCTACATTTTTAAACTCGGCAAAATACTGGTTTAATAATCCTTTTTTTCCTAAATATTGAATTCTGAAAGCCTCTACCTCTTCCTTAGTTTGCGCTTTAAACGCATCTGCTTCGGCTATAAGTTCTTTTATCTTATCTATCATAACATCCTTAAAATGATGGCAAATTTACTATTTTTTGTTTAGTTGCGTTAGGGATTGTAGTGTAAATCCTTTTGTTTTTACAAAAGATTGAAACGCAAAGCCCGACCCTTAAGGGTAACGCCCAGAATTTAATCGATATATTCGGCTTCGAGGAAGTAATTTACAATAGCCTCTTTCATTAATACACTTTGCTCACCGGCTTTTAAATGTGGCAACTGCGCCTTTACCTTGTAGTGTGGCCATTTATCGTCGTCGAAATAATCGAATTCGTAATATCCGTAAGGTTCTAAAAGGCGACAAATAGCAATGTGCATTAAATCTAACTTATGATCTTTTTTAAACTTCAGGTGCGGTTGGCCCAATTCCTGAACACCAATAAGATAAATAATAGCATCTAAATCTAACCTATCGCCATCGGCAAACTGTGCAGAAAGTTTCTCTACCACTAATTCCCATCGCTCTTTTAATTGTTCGTCTCTTGCCATTTATATTGTGTTTTGCAGACTATGCCTACGAAGTCGCAAAGTTAATTTATATTTGTTAAAAATCTTATAGAATATGAGTGTATTAGACATCGTTTTACTGGCCTTACTGTTATTTGGACTAATTAGAGGATTCTCAAAAGGGCTATTTGTAGAAGTTGCCTCTTTAGTTGCATTAATTGCCGGGGTTTACGGTGCGATTCACTTTAGTAATTATGCTGGATCTTTTGTTGAAGATAATGTAGACTGGGATGAAAAATACGTAAATATTGTATCGTTCTCTATTACATTTATTGTTATTGTTTTAGTTATTGCTCTTGCTGGAAAGGCTCTTACAAAACTTGCCGATTTTGCGGCATTGGGCATTATAAATAAAGCTTTGGGAGGCATTTTCGGAGCTCTAAAAATAGGTTTGATTTTAAGTGTGATTTTAATCGTTTTCGATTCGATGAATAAAACCCTGCCGTTTGCCAGTGAAGAAAACTTAGAAGACTCGGTTCTTTACGAACCCGTAAAGTCCTTAGCTCCTATGATTTTCCCGAGTATTTTGAACAAAAAGAATATTTTAGACGATGAAGAAAATGAGGCTGAACCAAGTATGGAAACCCAATCTATTTAATTTAATCTAGGTGGTAAATCTCCCGTATTTTTTCAAGAATGGCTTCAAAATCTATTTTTAAATCGATAAGTTCTCCTGTGTGAATATCGAATACCCAACCATGTACTTTTAATCCGCGTTCGCGCACTGCTTTTTGTACCGCAGAGGTTTTAATAAGATTTACACACTGTTCCTGAACATTAAGTTCTACAAGACGTTCATACTTTTTCTCTTCATTCTCAACGGCATTCAATTCCTTTTTATGAAGTCGGTAAACATCACGAATGTTTCGTAACCAAGGATTTAAAATTCCCAAATCGGCCGATTGCATGGCTGCTTTTACTCCTCCACAGGCATAATGCCCGCAAACTACCACATGATTTACTTTTAAATGCATTACGGCATATTCTATAACCGACATGACATTTAAATCGGTTGCAATAACCATGTTGGCGATGTTACGGTGTACAAAGGCTTCGCCTGGCCCTAAGCCCATAAGTTCTTCGGCCGTTACACGGCTGTCGGAACATCCAATAAATAACAAATCAGGATTTTGACCTTCGCCTAAGGCTTCAAAATAATCAGGATCGACTTCGAGTTTGCTTTCAATCCATTTCTTATTGTTTTCAAATACGCGCTCTAAATTCATAGTACAAAAATTACGAATTTAAAGGTAAGCTAAAAAACATTACAAGGCTTTAATATCTTGCTTGGCAATCCAGCCCGATTTTCCATCGGCGAGTTTTATTTTTTTCCAGTCTTCAACGGTATCGAGAATTTGAACCTTTGTACCTTCATGAAGTCTGAAGGCTTCCTCACTTCTATTGTTCGGCTCACTCTTTACTTTACTCTCCTGAACAAACACTATGGCAGGTCGGTCTCTTTTATCTAAATTATATTTATGAAAAGCCAATGATAAACTTACACAAATTAATACCAAAGCGGCTAAACTTCCAATAAATGCCATACGCTTTCTAATGGTTGAATACGCAAAGTAATAAGCTAAAAACAGAACAACAAAACTGAAAACGAAAGCTACCGCCAATTTAGCCCATCCATCAAAACTCATGGTATTGGTAAGCTTTTTAACGAATTTAGCAATACCACCTTCAGGCAATACATCAATGGCATCAATGGTCATGTTTCTTGCGAAACTTAAATTATTTTTAATATCGGCATCGTTAGGCGCTAATTGTAAAGCCTTTTCGAAATAATAAATACTTGGCGCGATATTATTCAGTTTATAATTGGCATTTCCTAAGTTGAAATACAATTCTGCCGATTCATTTTTAGTAGCTAAGATTGCTTCATACTTATCTATAGCTTCAGCATATTTTCCGTCGTTATAAAGTGCATTTGCTTTTTCAAAAAGCGTCTGATTTTGAGCAAACACTCCAAAACTTACCAAAACTAAAAGTGTAAATAATAACCTTTTCATCTTATCGTGCCTGTTTATCTATTAAAGAAATGGTCTTCGCCGCCTTATCGTAATCCTCCTTCATGGTCGCAATATCCATTGGCGTATATCGTGCCAATTCGCAGCTCTCTAATATGCTTTTAAAATCTTTAACCACATCATGTTCTACTTGCTTTTCAGTTAGTAATTCAGTAATATTCTCTTTACTTAAATCACTGGTTTCGATATGCAGTTTTGCTTTTAGATAATTATGTAATGCTTTCTCCAAAGCAATATAAAACTCTTCTTTTTTACCTAAAGATTTCTTGGCATGACCTAAATACTTTCTTGCCAGTTTATCTGCCTTACGAATTTTATTTCCGTAAACATCGGCATCGCGAACAGCTTTTTGTTTTCTAATAACAATAGCTATCGGGATTACTAAAAACGGAAATAATAATAAACTCCAGAATATATTAGTCTTGAAAAACTGAGAACGTTTCATGCTCTCAAATGCCGTATCTGTTTTTATAAACGCAAATTGATCGTTATTTAGTGTCACGGCTTGTTTTACCGTACTTGCAGTTCCTACGTTATTTGGAGAAGTATTATTGGTAGGACCTTCTAAAACATCAATAACCATTTCCTCCGACGACAAACGTTTATAGGTTCTCGTTTTTAAATCGAAATATGAAAATGAAATACTCGGAATCGGGTATTTACCTTTATACTGCGGCACTACCGTATAACTATCTGAAATACTTCCCTGCATGCCCGATAAATTAGTCCTCACCTCTTCATTGTATTCCGGTTCGTAAACCTCCAATGAACTTGGTAAAGATACCTTTGGCAACTTGAATAGTTTTAAATTACCGTTACCTTTTACAGCAACTTTAAGCTGAAGCGATTCTGCCGCACTTAACTCCTTTTTAGAGGCGGTAACATCGAAAGTAAAATCTCCCACAGCACCGGTAAAATCCGATGGTTTACCGGCTTCTGGCAAGGCTTTTACATGAATCGTTCTGTTTCCTGCAGAAACCGTTCTGTTAGTTCGAGTCATTAACACCCCTCCAAAAATATCGCGACGATTTGTAGGTACGCGTAAAGCAATATCCAATGTAAGAGGTTCAATAATTAATTCACCTGTTTTCTGTGGATATAACACGGTTTTACGTAATACTAAGAAGCGATAATTTTCACCTTTGTAGGTTCCGTTTTGTACTTTTTGTCCTTGGGTATCTATATTCTGACTCCAAAAATCATTAAAACGAGGCGTGTCAATTTCATTCCAGTTATCGACAGCAACTGTAGGCGACACATAAAGTTTATAAACCACAGTAATCGCTTCATTTAAATAAGGATCTTCTTTTGAGACCTCAGCCACTAAGTGCACACTTTCCGAAGCTATATAATCCGGATTATTAGGATCCTTTGGGATATCGACTGCTGCAGTCACTTCAATTTTAACAGGTACTGTTTTATATACTTCCCCATCTATAGTTATAGACGCCTGATTTATGGTAAATGATCCACGGCTTTTAGGAGCTAAAAAATAACTGTATGTTTTTTTAAAGGTGCGCACACCATTAATCCAGGAATTACTAACCGACTGATTTGGACCTCCAACAACAGTAAAATTTGAAAAATCGGGAGGATTAAAATTATCGCCATCCTGATTCATTTCAAAGTCGATGCGCAGGCGCTCGTTAACACCTAAAGTTTGCTTGCTTACTTTTGCTTCAAAGGTTACTTGTGCTGTTAAAATACTTGTAAATAGTATAACTAACAGAAAGGTTATGTGTTTTATAAGTTTCATCATATTACGACATTAGATCTTTTGTTTACCCATAGGATTTCGTTTGAAATTGCAATTTGTAAACTGAAAATCGTCTATCCGTTTACCAGTCTTTTTCTGTTTTTATTTTTACGCCTTTAACCTTTTCTGCGTTCATTTTTTCCTGAACTTTTTGCTCTTGGTTATTCATGGCTTCTAATAAATTCTTTATTTGCTGAGGCGACATTTGTCCTTGTCGAGGTTGCTGAGGCTGTTCTTTCTCATCGCCCTGTCCTTTATCATCTTTTTCGTCTTTAGGCTTACCATCTTCATTTTCTTTATCATCTCCATCCTTCTTATCCTGGTCGCCTTCGTCTTTATTATCTTTATTCTGATCGTCTTTGTCGTCGCCCTGATCTTTATCGTCTTTGTTTTGCTGATCTTCCTTATTCTCCTGATCCTTGTCCTTCTGCTGATCCTGATTATCTTTATTATCCTTATTATTTTCGTCCTGATCCTGCTGATCCTGATCTTTTTGTTGCTCAGCACATACTTTAGCCAACCCTAAATTGTAACGGGTTTCTTCATCTGAAGGATCATTCCTTAAAGCATTTTTATAAGCTTCAACAGCTTCCTTACACTTCTTATTCTCCATTAATACATTCCCAATATTGTGGAATGCCTTATGTTTTTCAGATTTTGAAGTCGCTGTTTTAGTAGCCTGCTCTAAACGGTACAAGGCTTCATCTATATTTCCTTTTTTAATATATGAGCTGCCTAAATTATAAATTCCTGCAACAGATGATGGTTGTTCTGAAACTGCTTTTCTGTAAGCCATCTCTGCTGAAACAAAATCGTCATCCTCGATTAAATTATTAGCTTCATAGACATAACCATCGGCCTTTTTTTGTGCCAACAAAGCAAGCTTTTGCGCTTCTTCATCCTGAGCAAAAGCATTACAAACAAATAATGATAATATGATTAATACTAAGTTTTTCATCACTAATTTTATAATTCTAAGATATAAAACCCTATATTTTTGATAGTTAAAAATTATATAAAATATTCTTTTTAAATCCCTTTAATAAGATTTCCGCTTTCGCGGAAATTATAGGTTTTCATTAAATAAATTCAATTTCTTTAACCAGGCGGTTTTACGGTCTAATAAGAAAATATCAAGCAATAAAAAGAAAATAGCGAAGCCTAAAAACCACTGAAACTGATCTTTAAAATCGGCAAACTGTTTGGTTTCAAATTCCTTTTTATCCATATTGTTTAAAATGTCTCGAATACTTTCTACAACCTCGTTAGTATTCCTTCCATTTATGTAAACTCCATTAGCCTCGCTGGCAATGGTTTTAAGTGTTTCTTCATTTAATTTTGTAATAACCGTTTCGCCGTTACTATCTTTCTTGTAGTTTAAAAGCACACCATTTCGCTTCTCTGGAATAGGACCTCCTTTAACATCTCCTACTCCAATGGTGAAAATACGAATGCCCTGTTCGTTAGCTTGCTCAGCTACGGCCGCAGCCTGCTCACTGTGATCTTCCCCATCAGAAATAATGATTAAAACACGGTTGGTTTGTTCTTCATCATCAAAATAAGTGGTTGCTAATTTAATGGCTTCATTGATTGCTGTTCCTTGCGACGATAACATATCGGTATTCATGCCTTGCAAAAACATTTTTGCAGACGCATAATCGGTTGTAATTGGTAACTGCGGAAATGCTTTTCCCGCATATGCGATAATACCAACACGGTCGCTTGCCAGATTATTAATAATTTGTGTTACCAGCTGCTTTGCTTTTTCCAAACGGTTGGGCGCAATGTCTTCGGCTAACATACTTTTAGAAACATCGACAGCAAAAACCACATCTACACCTTCACGCTTTACAGTTTCCAATTTAGAACCTACTTTTGGATTTACCAAAGCAATAGCCAAACATGCAAAAGCCAGACTTAAAACAATAACCTTTAATACCGATTTAAACAATGATGTATTAGGACTTAATCTCTTAAGCAAAGCTTTATCGGCAAATTTACGTTGTGCCCTGTGTTTCCATATTTGAAGCACCAAAAAGAATAGGATTATTACCGGAATAACACCTAATACCCAAAACCATATTTTCTCTTCTAATTGATACATATTCTCTCTTTATCTTTCTTGGAATTGTTTAATTGAATTAAACAAAACTTCTAAAAATAGTGTTACGTAGCAAGAATTCTAAAAGTAGCATGAAACCTGCTAAAATAACTAACGGACGGTATTTTTCGTCGTAGTTGTAATATTTAAATTCTTCTATTTCTGTTTTTTCCAGTTTATTAATTTCCTCGTAAATATCCTCAAGCTTTTTGTTGTCTGTCGCTCTAAAATACACGCCCCCTGTCACCTTAGCAATTTCCTTTAACAAAACCTCATCAATTTCAACCTGAATACGGCCATATTGAAATTCACCAGTTCTTGGGTCTATAGCCACCGGAGACAGCGCCATACCATTTGTTCCTAACCCAATCGTGTAGACTTTAATACCGTATTCAACAGCTAACTCACTTGCAATTTTAGGGTCTATAAACCCTGAATTGTTTACCCCATCGGTTAATAGAATAATCACTTTACTCTTGGCTTTACTATCTTTTAAACGGTTAACCGAAGTGGCCAATCCCATACCAATGGCAGTTCCGCCTTCAATAACGGTATTATATTCAATCTCCTTTAACGAACGTAATACAATGGTTTTATCGCTGGTAATTGGGGTTTTGGTATAACTTTCTCCGGCGTATTCCACCAAACCAATACGATCGTTTGGTCTTCCTTTAATGAATTCGGCTGCAACATTTTTAAGTGCTTCCAAACGGTTTGGACGTAAATCTTTCGCCAACATACTCGCCGATACGTCAATCGCCATAACAATATCGATACCGCGAGTTGTTTTTGTTTTCGTCGACACATCAACCGTGCGTGGTCTGGCTAAAGCTGTAATTAATAAACCTAAAGCCAATAATCGTAGTGCAAAAAGCAGGTGTTTAAATTTCGGCAACACCGAATTTGTGACTTTAAACCCTTTAATGCTTGATATTTTTAACTCGGCTGTTTGTTTATTATGTTTAAACACATACCACAAAATAGCTAATGGTAACAATAACAGTAACCAGAAAAATTCTTTGTTTAAAAACTCTATCCCTTCAAACATTACTTTTCTGATTTATTAAGTTCAACTGAGTTTAAAATACGCTCTACCATCTGATCTGCATAAGTATCATTCTTTTTCCATGTTAAACTAATTTGCTGAATAACACTTCCGGATGTAAAACCTAAAATAGCATAATTAGCTGTTTCAAATTTATCGGTATTTGGCACAGGCATATCTAAAGTTCCGAATACTTTTAATCCTTCAGCACCGTTAGGTGTGGTAAACTTTTCGCTTTTTGTAACTATATTTTGAGCTCCGGCTTGTTCTAAAACCTTCAAACTGTTATCTAAGGCTTTTTGCAAATCGATTTTATTCTCCTGCCCTTGATTTTGACTTAAATTTTTAATTTTAGTTGTCGTTACAACAACATAAAAACGATCAATTAAACTACCATAAGTAAACTGAGTTAAATCTATTTGTTGTGCAATATCTTCTGGTAATTCAGGCGTTGTACGTCTTAACACTTTAGGCGTAGAAATGGTTACCGGTGGCACACCATAATCACTGGTTACCCATTCGCCTTCTAAAAGTTCCTTCGTTTCGTGACCAATAATGGTATCCTTTACATAACCAAAACCATATTTAATTCCGAAACCAACAAAGGTTGCCGTTAACAGGAATAAACTAATAACTACCGTTAAAATGATTTTGTTTCGTTTCTTTTTACGTTCCTGCTCGGCTCTATATTTTTCATCCAGAAGCTTTTCTTCTTCACTTGGTTCTGGAAGAGCTTCTTTTACGTGATCGATTTCTAAGTCGATGGTTTTTCTATCTAATTTAGCCAATTCTACGTCTACCGCAGATTTCGCAAATTTCACCAAATCTGCACGTTTTAAGATGCTTTCAAGATTTTTAATGTCTTCCTGACTAATATCAACCTGATTACCATCTTTCAGTAATTTTAATCGGCTAATTAACTCATCAGTTGTACTTTCTAATGCACGATCGTAAACTTTTTCGTCGAGATATTTTCTAATGATAAAGGTTAACTCGGAATAGTAATCTTTAATTTCATCATTCTCTAAATAATGACTTTCATCTAATTTTTTTAAAGCCAGTTTTGCACGGTCGTAAGGAGGCAACAAAGCTATTTCCTCTTCTTCTGTTAACGGTTTCTTTCTCCAGATAAACCAATAAATCAGGAATGCAATAGCGCCTATAATTAATAAAGCTACCAACGCATATTTCCACCAAATACTCGCTGGTTTTTCAACTTCAATAATAGGTTTAATATCGTAAAGCCCTTGTTTTGTAGTATCTATAACCACATTTCTTACCTCTACCTGTAACGAATCGGTAAAAAAGGTTTTATCACCAACAATAATTTTTTGTCTCGGAATAGTATAAGCCCCTGAATCGAACTGCGTTAATCCGTATTTTTTAATCAGGTTGAATTTATCCTGTTTTTTTAATGTATCTATATCGTAAGAATCGATAACTTCCAAAGGATTGAAGGTTTGTCCTTCAGGAAAAACAACCAGATTCGTAGAATCGGTTTCCACAGAAACCGTATAGGTAATTTGTTGTCCGATTTTAATAGACGTAGAATCGATAGTCGATTTAACCTGCGCACCGGCAACAAACGAAAACAATACAAAACATACAGAAAACAAGATTGAAATCGGAAGGTTTTGACCTTTAGATTTTTGATTCATAATGTTCATTTTGTAACTCATATATGGTTTATCCTCTTCGTTTAAAATAGCCCAACATTTTTTTAACATAGCTCTCATCAACACGACAATCTATAGTACCTGCTCCAGCCTTGTTAAAGCTTTCTTTATAATAATTTACTTTTTCCTGATAGTACTTCGCGTAGTTTAAACGTACTTTTTTAGACGATGTATTTACCAACATATATTCCCCCGTTTCCTCATCCTGCATTTGCACAACGCCTAAGTTTGGAATCTCTTCCTCACGCTTATCGTATATGCGAATTCCGGTTACATCGTGCTTGCCTGCGACAATCTTCATGGTATGATGATAATCGTCTGCAATAAAGTCAGACAACACAAACACAATTGCCTTTTTCTTCATGACGTTTTGCATAAACTTTAAAGCTTCTGCTAAATTGGTTTGTTTGCTTTCCGGTTCAAATTCAATTAACTCACGAATAATACGAAGAACATGCGAACGTCCTTTTTTAGGCGGAATATAAAGCTCGACCTTATCGGAAAATAAGATTAATCCGATTTTATCGTTATTCTGTGTTGCCGAAAAGGCCAACGTTGCAGCAATTTCGGTAACCACTTCATTTTTAAATTGCTGATCGGTACCAAACATTTCTGAACCCGATACATCAACCATAAGCATCATGGTGAGTTCGCGTTCTTCTTCAAACACTTTTACAAAGGGTTCGTTATAACGTGCAGTAACGTTCCAATCGATATTACGGACATCGTCACCAAAATGATACTGACGTACTTCACTAAACGTCATACCACGCCCTTTAAAGGTAGAATGGTATTCTCCTCCGAAGATATGATCAGACAAACGACGTGTCTTAATCTCTATTTTTCGTACTTTTTTTAGTAAATCTTTTGTCGTACTCATCTAACTAAAGAATGATTTATTTCAAATCGATGTTTATTTTCATTTAAAACATCAATTATTTCATCCATTTTAATTTTTCCAAAACTTTCGAAGGTTAACTCTTGATTTCCTGAAATCGTACTAATGATTAACTTCGACGGTATATTATTAATTCTTGGAATGGCAGAATATCCAATTACATCCTTCCAATCTATAACAACTTTTCCATCCTTGTAAGAAATAAACTTATCATCAATTTTAAGAACATATTTATACTTTAAAGTCTTATAAATATCCAAACAAATCAAGAACGCAAATATCGCTTCAAAAATCAACAATCCATTATAATTAATATGTGATGTTTGGTACATATATAATGCCCCTAACATTAATATTAGATAGATTAAAATATTCCATTGAAAAGAACTTTTAAAAACTGTATTCTTTTTAATTGAATTATCAATATCCCTCACCAAAATTCTTTCAGAACCTAATCTCTCATAAAACCTTAATAAATCTTTTTCTTGCCTCGAGGTTTTAATTTCAATCCGTTTAAAAAACAACCTCTCATCAATCAAGTTTTTAACTTGAGCCTCTTCATAAAACCTATGTATATCCTTTACGTTATTTGCTGCCCAAATTTTATACTTCACCACATTTATTCCCCACCATAAAAAAGGTAATATTATACCTAAAACAAAACTAAAAATCGAACCTAAAATAAGAACAAGACTATTTTTGTTCTCTCTAAAAACATACATCAAGATTCCTGGAACTAAAAAAAAGAAAACCAAAAAAAGCATATATATAGGTCGTATCAATACCCTTTTTCCTTTTCTTAAAGCATCCGAAACTTTTATATTTCTATGATTATTCAATGTGAATTATTTTTTGTCCATTTTTTAATTTGTCATTCCGCACTTGATGCGGAATCTATCTGATTAAATTCCTAACAAATATTAATAAGATTTCTGCCTTCGCAGGAATGACAATTATGGCACTTCGATTTCGTTTACAATCTTATTGATGATGTCTACTGAAGTTACATTTTCTGCCTCAGCTTCGTAAGTAATACCTATTCTGTGTCTTAACACATCGTAAACCACAGCACGCACATCTTCTGGAATCACATATCCACGACGTTTAATAAAGGCGTAACATTTAGCAGCTGTTGCTAAGTTAATACTACCACGTGGTGATGCTCCGAATGATATTAATGGTTTTAAATCGGCAAGTTTATATTTTTCAGGGTAACGTGTTGCAAAAATGATATCAAGAATGTACTTCTCGATTTTCTCATCCATATAAACCTCACGCACCGCTTTTTGTGCATTTAAAATCTGCTCAATAGATACTACAGGATTTACTTTCTCCCAAGCCCCTTTTAAATTCGCGCGCATAATTAACTGCTCTTCTGCTATTTTAGGGTAGTCGATAACGGTTTTTAACATAAAACGGTCTACCTGAGCTTCCGGTAACGGATAGGTTCCTTCTTGCTCTACCGGGTTTTGTGTTGCCATTACTAGGAATGGTCTATCTAACGGAAAGGTATCATCTCCAATAGTTACCTGCTTTTCCTGCATCGCCTCAAGTAACGCCGCCTGAACTTTTGCAGGCGCTCTGTTAATCTCATCAGCTAAGACGAAGTTTGCAAAAATAGGTCCTTTTTTGATAGAGAAATCATTGACCTTCATGTTATAGATTAAAGTTCCTGTAACATCGGCAGGTAATAAATCTGGTGTAAACTGGATACGGCTAAAACTACCGTGAACCGCTTGCGACAAGGTATTAATAGCTAAGGTTTTTGCCAGACCCGGAACCCCCTCTAATAAAATATGCCCTTGACCAAGTAATCCGATAAGCAATCTTTCAACCATGTACTTTTGCCCTACGATAACCTTATTCATCTCAAGCATTAGTAAGTCTACAAAAGCACTTTCTTTTTCAATTTTTTCGTTAATTGTCTTAATATCAATTGTACCTGTATCTTCCATCATTATTAGAATTTTTAAAAGCCGAATATAATACGCTTATTCGAGCAATGCAAATTGTTAATTTTTTTCTTCGAAGCCTGTTAACAATTGGTTAAAATAAATATTTTAAGAAGTTAATAATAGGTTAAAACAAAAAAAAGCAATGCGAATTGCATTGCTTTTAAAATTTTAAGGATTTTATTAATTATTATGCAGAAGCTGTTAAAGCAACTTCACCAACTGCAGTATCTGCACCCGGATTAACTGTTACTTCAATAGTTACATCATCATAACCTTCAGCAGAAACTATTAATGTATAAGTTCCCGCAGGCACATCTTCTAAAAGGAAAGTGCCTTCAACTGTCTCAACCGAAATAACAACATCGTTAGATGCATCTTCATCTCCCATATCGTCAACAAGAATTGAGGCTGAAGCATTAATGCCCTCTGCCAAACCTGAAACCGTACCAGATACAGAACCCGGTTTTAATGCTAAAACAATAGGCTCTGCTATAGTAGTAATTTCTCCATTTACAACAACGACATCCATAGCACTTGCACTTCCATAATCTGATGATTCATTTTCTGGAGTAGCTATCACTTCATAGGTTCCTGCAGGAACTCCCCATAAAGCAAAACCACCATTCTCGTCTGTATAAGCAGAAATAACAAAATCATCTTCAGTCTCCTCTGTTCCCATATCGTCAACTAATACCGAAACCATCGCAGGAAGTGCTTCCATTGGTTCTACAGTACCTTCAATAATTCCAGAATTTACCTCTGCACTTGCGTAAATTACTGGCTTTAAAATAATATTATCTGAATTTCCAGCCATTACAATAGATTTCTCAACATCGAAATCTAATACGTAATCGTAAGTGAATCCTTCTTCTAAAACCGCGTCAATTTTCATTTTTAAACCTGATTGTTGATCGCTAGGGGTCTTCAATGGATGATTCTCCACGTTTCCTTCTTCGTCTATGGCAATATCGATATTGTTTCCATCACCTAACACTAAACGCATTTGGCTTAAGGTTCCGGCTGGAATCTGGAATTGATCAACCAATACTTTACTAAAACCTCCTGTAAAGTCTAATAAATTAACCATTCCGCCGTTAGCTTCAAGAGACATCCATCCACTTTCACTATCGCTGTTATCGTTCATTTTAATCATCACATCAACGATGTTTACATTTACGGCAGCATAATCGCCAGGGGCATCAACAAGTCTAACTGAAATTTTTGGTGCTTCGGCGCTTACTCCATCAGAATCAGAGTCTTTACAACCGAAAACGAAAGTTAATAATAACAGTGGTAAAATAAATTTTAGCTGTTTTAAAGTTTTCATAGGGTAATTTTTTTTAGATTAACTATTGTATATATACGCAGCAAAATAGAATACGGACTATATACAACCTCTATTTACTGAATGCAAAATCACTATAAAAGCGGTAAAGGCTATCAATAAAATAAAGTTTAATTTCTTTTTCATTTTTAAAATTCGGAGAATCAATTTACCCATTTAAACTTGTTTTTAAGTACTTTTATATATGAATTGCAGATAAATTGATATGAACTGTAAAATACTTGACCTTTAAATTTTATTACTAAAATTACTGATGACAAAAACAGCCTTAATAACCGGAGCAACAAGCGGAATTGGAAAAGCAACGGCATACGAATTTGCTAAACACGGTATTAAATTGGTGTTATGCGGCAGACGTTTAGAGCGTCTGGAAATGCTACAGAAGGAATTAAACACATTAACCAAAGTTCACATTTTAAACTTTGATGTAAGTAACAAAACCGAAACGTTTAAAGCCCTTGAAAATCTGCCCGAAGATTTTAAAACCATCGATATTTTAATAAATAATGCAGGAAACGCTCATGGATTAGACCCTATTCAAGACGGCAGTATCGACGATTGGGATGCCATGATGGACATAAATGTAAAAGGACTGCTTTATGTTAGTAAAGCCATTATTCCCCAAATGACCGAGCGTCAATCTGGGCATATTATTAATATTGGTTCATCGGCAGGAAAAGAAGTATACCCAAAGGGCAATGTATACTGTGCCAGTAAACATGCTGTATTAGCAGTAACTGAAGGCATGCGCATTGATTTAAATCCGTTTGGCATAAAAGTCAGTGCTGTAAATCCGGGATTGGTTGAGACTGAATTTTCACAAGTCCGTTTTAAAGGCGATGAAAAAGCCAAAGATGTATATAAAGGATTCAAAGCTTTGCAAGCCGAAGATATTGCAGAAATTATCTATTTTGTAGTATCGCGTCCCAACCATGTTAATATTGCCGATTTACTGGTATTTCCAACAGCGCAAGCCAATAGTACTACCGTGAAAAAAGAATTATAATTTATGATTAACAAACGCCTGCTTATAAAACATTTATTAGCCCACAATGATGAAAACAGCTTTTACGACAAAAAGCGCAAGGTTGATATTAGTTTTAAAGAAGGTAAGGCAAAGTTTTTAAAACATGTTTGTGCGCTATCAAATAGTAATCCTAAAAACAATTCGTATATTCTAATTGGCGTCGAAGATCACGACAACCAGATTGTTGGTGTCGACTTTTTTGACGATAGTAAAATTCAAAACCTGATTAATGCGTATTTAACCAATCCGCCAATTGTGCAGTATGAAAACATCTCGTTTCCACATTTACCCGACGACAAAGTTGTTGGATTGGTTACCATACGTCCTACAGGAAAAATAACCTCACTCCGAAAAAATATCTGGAAATATTACGGAGGATCTGTTTTCTTTAGAGATGGCAGTATGAGTATGCCTAAAGTGTTTGATATTGAAATAAAGGATATCAACTCTAAAATTGTTGAAGCCATTGAAAACAATGCACAAAACAATATTGAACACACCTTAAACGGCGTTTTCGACTTTATGAATCTTCATAAAGATTACAATCCACAGTATAAAGTTTTTAAGGAGTATTTTGTAGTCTGTTGGTCAGGGCAGAAGAAAGTTGTAAAAGATGAAACTTTTTACTCTCGAGTAGATATCAAACTCATCAACGAACAGGTACTACTGTTTTTTTCAGCTTTAGATGAAGTTGCCATAACCATAAACGACGATTCTTTTAAAATTGTTGAATATGTAAATCTTGGATTTCAAAACGCAAACAAGTATTACCAACTTGAAGAAACAATTATTCAATTTGAAAATAACGCCAGTTATAACATTGATACCAAATTACTTTTCGAGCCACCACAATACGATAAAAAGGTACTATATCATATTTACAATACCAACAACACTATTTTAGAGAAGCTAAAGAAAGGGCTTTCGTTTACCCCAAATGAAGAAGCCGATTTAAAAAATTTACCGGTTACCTACTTAATATGCTACTTTAATTCATTTCACGATGCCATCGATAAACTTAACGAAGCAAAACCTTATTTAAGAATTTATAGTGAATCGCTATACCAACTTTATAAAGAAACCATCAGAATTTTAAGAAAAGTAAAATATAGTTGATAAAAAGTTTCTTAATTTTAATTTAATATAAAATATTCACACCATATAGGAAAATTCATTATATTTGAACTGCTATTAATCTTTTTAAGATATGACCTTGTTTCTAATCGAGCTTGCTCAAACTGAAACAAGGTCTTTTAGTTTTCTGCAATTACAAATCGAATTTTATACCTTGAGCTAAAGGTAATTCTGTGGTATAATTAATGGTATTGGTTTGACGGCGCATATAGACTTTCCAGGCATCAGAGCCTGATTCACGTCCTCCGCCAGTTTCTTTTTCTCCACCAAAAGCACCACCAATTTCAGCTCCCGAAGTTCCTATATTTACATTAGCAATGCCGCAATCTGATCCTGCAACAGATAAAAAGCGTTCGGCTTCACGTAAATTATTGGTCATAATTGCAGAGGATAACCCTTGAACCACACCATTTTGAATCTCAATGGCATTCTCAACGTCTCCTGAATATTTAAGAAGATAAAGTACTGGTGCAAAAGTTTCATGTTGCACGATTTTAAATTCAGGTTGTGCTTCTGCAATGGCCGGTTTTACATAACAACCACTTTCAAAACCTTCTCCTGATAAAACACCGCCTTCAACAATTATCTTACCACCTTCTTGAACAACTTTAACTAATGCATTTTGGTAATTCTTAACAGCATCGGTATCGATTAATGGTCCAACATGATTTTTTTCATCCAGCGGATTACCAATACGTAATTGTTTATAGGCATCGACAATAGCCGATTTTACTTTATCGTAAATACTGTCATGAATAATTAAACGGCGTGTACTGGTACAACGCTGTCCTGCTGTTCCGACAGCTCCAAAAACAGCCCCAATAACCGTCATTTTTATATCGGCATCAGGAGTTACAATAATAGCATTATTACCTCCCAATTCCAGTAAACTTTTTCCTAAACGTGCAGCAACTTCCTGAGCAACAATCTTACCCATTCTAATAGAACCGGTTGCCGAAACCAGAGGTATGCGTTTATCTTTAGTAATAAACTCCCCAACCTGATAATCGCCATTTACTAAACATGAAATCCCTTCAGGTAAATTATTCGCTTTAAAAACTTCGGCTGCAATGTTCTGGCAAGCAATACCACAAAGCGGTGTTTTGTCACTTGGTTTCCACACACATACATCTCCACAAATCCACGCTAATGCCGTATTCCACGACCATACTGCTACTGGAAAGTTAAATGCCGAAATTATACCTACCACACCAAGCGGATGATATTGTTCGTACATACGATGCCCCGGACGCTCTGAATGCATCGTTAAACCGTGAAGCTGACGCGATAGTCCCACAGCAAAATCGCAGATATCAATCATTTCTTGAACTTCGCCAAGACCCTCTTGATAAGATTTTCCCATTTCGTAAGAAACCAGCTTACCCAGAGCTTCTTTCTTCTCGCGAAGTTTTTCACCAAACTGACGCACTATTTCACCACGCTGCGGTGCAGGCATTAATCGCCAGGTTTTAAATACCATTGTCGCTGTTTCTAAAACCTGTTCATAATCGGCTTTTGTAGTTGATTTTACCTGAGCAATAAGTTGTCCATCAACCGGAGAATAACTTCCGATTAAATCTCCCGAACCAAAATTATCCGACCCTGTTGATGTTCCTTCATTTATATCTTTAACCCCTAAAATTTCAAGAGCTTTATCTATACCAAAACTTACAGTTTCTGCCTGCATATTTTATCGATTTATTATTAATTTTAATATTCTTTACGAATATAACAATTAAATAACGGTTTTCTCGAACAGATATTCAGAAGATTTCACTGGAACTTCTTTTTCTTCTTTATGCTTTTTATTAACTACACTTCGAATAACCAGATAGCCTAAAATACCTGAAATGAGGGAACCCCCTAAAATTCCGACTTTAGCCGAACTCAACAACACTTCATCTGCAAATGCTAAATTGGCAATGAATAAAGACATGGTAAAACCAAGTCCTCCGAGTAAAGCTGCTCCTAAAATATATTTGAAATCAACCCCAACAGGTAAGTATGCTATCTTGGCTTTAACAGCCAACCAGGAAGCCAAACTTATACCTATAAATTTACCTAAAATCAATGCAATAGCTATCGGAACAGCTAAACCAAAATTAATCTCCGAATCACTAGCTAGACTCACTCCAGCATTGGCAAAAGCAAATACCGGCATGATAAAAAAGACAATCCATGGGTGTAAATCATGTTCTATTTTCTGCAATGGTGAATTAATGCTTTCTGAAGCCATTCTAATATCGATAGCCGCATGAACATGCTCTTCTTTTAAAATATGGTGTGTTGTAATATGCTCGCGTTCTTCAGAAAATCTTTTTAAAGACGCTTTAATTTTTTCAAAGAAACCATCTAAAGTTGTGGTTCTTGTTGCCGGAATAGTAAACGCCAGCAATACTCCTGCAATGGTTGGATGTATTCCCGATTTTAAAAACAAAATCCAAACAACAACACTTAATGGGAAGAAAATAAATTTAGAGAAGTATTTTTTCATTCCTAAAATTGTCATGAAAAGTAAAATAACAGCCGAATACAGAATAAGCATTAAATTGATGTCGGTGACATAAAACACCCCAATAACAACAACCGCCGCCAAATCGTCTACAATAGCAAAAGCCGTTAAAAAGACCTTTAATCCTAAGGGTACTCGTTTACCAAATAACTTTAAAACACCAAGTGAAAATGCAATATCGGTCGCCATTGGTACCCCCCAACCTGATTTCAATTCCGGATTTGAAATCATTGTGATATATATTATAATAGGAACAATAACGCCTCCCAAAGCGGCTATTACAGGCAATGATGCTTTTCTGATGGACGACAACTCCCCGTCTAATATTTCTCGTTTAATTTCAAGCCCTACGTGAAAAAAGAAGATAGCCATTAAACCATCGTTAATCCAAAGATAAAAGGGTTCGGTTAACTCAAATCCGTCATGTACAAATCCAAAGGTAAATTCACTTTTTAATAAATCGTGATACATAGAACTCCAAGGAGAGTTCGCTACAATTAATGCCAAAGCTGTAGTAAACAACAATAAAAAGCTTCCTGAGTTTGAAGACTTTATAAAGCGGTTTATAGGGTCTAATATCTTATTCATTTTTCAAAAAAAAATCTGTTTAGGATTCCAAGATACAAATAACAACCCCTGTAAAATATGACAATTATCAAGTTTAGAATGAAGCACTTATATGAAATCTAAATTTTATAAAAAACACCTACCTTTAAAACAACCAAAAATCCATATCTCATGTCTCGATTTATTTTAGCTTTTTGCTCTTTTATAATTTGTCTTTCATGTAAAAATGAAACTAAAAGTATTGAAGCCTTAACAGCTAAGGAACCAACTTTCGCCATCGTTATTCACGGTGGAGCCGGAACCATTTTGAAAAAAAATATAACACCTGAAAAAGAAGCGTTATATAAAGCAAAGCTGGAGGAAGCTATTAAAGTTGGTTATCAAATTTTAAAAAACGGAGGCAGTAGTTTAGATGCCGTACAAAAAACAATTAATGTTTTAGAAGACTCACCTTTATTTAACGCTGGAAAGGGAGCAGTTTTTACTAACGCAGGAACCAACGAACACGATGCCTCCATTATGGATGGAAAAACATTAAATGCCGGAGCATCAGCGGGAACTAAAACCGTTAAAAATCCGATAGATTTAGCTCGAGCGATTATGGAACATTCTCCCCACGTAATGTTATCCGGAGAGGGTGCGGAGCAATTTGCAACCGAACAAGATTTACATATTGTAGATACTTCATACTTCTACACAGAAAACAGATTTAATTCCCTTCAAAAAGTAAAAGCTTCTGAACAGGTTGCTTTTTATGATGACACTATTAAAGATTCTAAATTCGGAACTGTGGGTTGTGCTGCGCTCGATAAAAACGGTAATCTGGCAGCAGGAACCTCCACCGGAGGCATGACTAACAAACGCTGGGGACGCATTGGCGACTCCCCAATTATTGGTGCGGGAACGTATGCTAACAATAATACCTGTGCTATTTCATGCACCGGTTGGGGTGAATTTTTTATCCGTTCGGTGGTTGCTCATGATATCTCTGCTCTTATGGAATATAAAGGCTTATCAATTGAAGAAGCTGCCAAAGAAGTTATACAAAATAAAGTACCGGCTTTAGGTGGCGATGGCGGTATTATTGGGGTTGACAAACACGGTAATATTGCTATGGAATTCAATACGGCTGGCATGTACAGAGCAACTATGAATGCTAACGGCGACTTATACATTGGAATTTACGGCGAATAATTACCTCAATGAAAATCCTTTAGCAGCCCACCACGGATGAATTTCAACAATTAAACGTCCGGCTTTTACCATTGGGTCCGCATTGGCTAAACTATCAGCCATTTTTTGTGTAGGTACATTGTATATGGTAATACCTCGAATATCACCATCATCTCCAAAAGGTCCTGAAATATCTGCATACCCTAACTCATACATTTTACCTAAATAATTAAGGTGTGCTTCCTGCAGTAATTCGGCTTCTTCTTCGTTTTGCGAACGTATTGGTCCGCTTTTTAAGAAGGCCATAAAGTACTGCTGCATTAAAATGGTATCCTGTGTTTTTTCATCAACATAATCAAAAGTTTTAAACCCTTTAGTATTAAGTTCTTCCTTAATTTGTTGCATAGTTTTAACCACAGGTTTTTCAACAACTTCAATTGTATCCTTTACGTCTTCTATAGACTCAGAAATGACTTCCGTCTCTTTGGACTCATTTTTACAGGCAACAAAAGCCAATAGCAATACAAAAACCGATACTGTTCTTTTTATTATTTCCATAGTTTAAATGGGTGTTTACTTAGTTGTGAATTATAATATTTTACATCACCGGTGACTTCTGTTCCAAGCCACTCGGGTTTTATAAATTGATCTTCTTTAGTTACTAATTCTACTTCGGCTACAATAAGCCCTTCATTATCGCCGTAAAACTCATCGATTTCAAACGTATGCTTTCCGGCTTTTACTTCATAACGCGTTTTATCGATAACGCCTTCCTCGCAAATTTTTAAAAGGGCCTCTGCTTCATTTTTAGCAATTTCCCTTTCCCATTCAAAACGTTCAAGACCATCGCTTGACGACGGACCTTTCACCGTGATGAATCCTTGTTCCCCCTTTAAACGCACACGAACCGTTCTGGCTTTGTCAGTATTTAAAAATCCTTGAACTATTCTCGTTTGCTTATATGCTTCAGCTTTAAAAGCTGTAGACTTTACTAAAAATTTACGTTCAATTTCTATCATTTAGATTAGCTATGCTTTTAATTTTATCTGAAGGAATACGCTTTTCATTATAAACATTATTATCCAGCCACACCATCGCTCGCGCGATTGTCTCAGGTTTTATAGATTGGTACTTTTTCAATTTACCAACCAACAAAGGGTTTATCACTCGCATAAGCCATTTTGCTAAAGACTCACCCAAACGCTTTTCTTCTCGGTTTCCCGCAATTAATGACGGCTGCAACAAAAAGGTGTTTTCAACCTTTTGATCCAACACATCATGCTCCATGTCTCCTTTTAATCTGGAATAAAACACCGAGCTATTTACATTGGCTCCTAAAGCCGACACCACAATAAACGTATTGATGTTATTGCGCTTACACATTTGCGCTGCCATAACCGGAATGCCATAATCTATATTAGTGTAAATATCCTTATCTGGTGTTTTGGCCTTCGTAGTCCCAACACAACAAAACACCACATCGGCTTTAAATTGATTAGAACTCGATTCAAGATTAAATAAATCAACAAAATGTTCCTCCAACTTAGCGTGTTTTACCCCGCAGGCTCGTCGGCTAAAAACAATAACTTTTTTATACCTGTCATCTTCTAAAAGCAGCTGTAAAACCAGTCCTCCAACCAATCCGGTGGCCCCTAAAATAATTGCTGTTTTCAAATTATTGTTTTTAATGAAAATCGTTCGCTTTGATAAAGATATTATAAATTTACAATATGCTACCGACCTCTAACATAAGAAAAATTATTCATGTGGATATGGATGCTTTTTATGCGTCTGTAGAGCAAATGGACAATCCCGAGCTTAAAGGGAAACCCATTGCAGTTGGCGGTGGTGGTAAACGTGGTGTTATTAGTGCCGCTAGTTATGAGGCTAGAAAATTTGGTGTGAAAAGTGCCATGTCTGGAACATTGGCGGCTAAATTGTGTCCGGATTTGATTTTTGTGCGTCATAATTTTGAACGTTATACTGAAATCTCAAAGAAGATTAGAAAGATTTTCTTGGAGTATACCGACCTCGTGGAACCCTTGTCTTTAGACGAAGCTTACTTAGATGTTACCCATAACAAAAAAGGCAACCCAAGTGCCTCACTAATTGCCAAAGAAATTCGCGAACGTATTTTTAATGACATCGGATTGACAGCTTCTGCAGGTATTTCCATTAATAAATTTGTAGCGAAAGTAGCCAGCGATTATAACAAGCCCAACGGACAAAAAACCGTAAATCCGGAAGAAGTTATTGAATTTTTAGAACAACTCGATATTCGAAAATTTTATGGTGTTGGCAAAGTTACTGCTGAAAAAATGTATCAGTTAGGTATTTTCACAGGAATGGATTTAAAACAAAAATCTATTGAATATTTGGAAGAACACTTCGGGAAATCCGGTTCCTATTATTACTATGTAGTTCGAGGTATTCATACTAGCGAAGTAAAACCAAATCGCATTAGAAAAAGTTTAGCAGCCGAACGTACCTTTAGTGAAAATCTTTCCAGCGAGGTGTTTATGCTAGAAAAACTGGAACACATCGCCGATGAAGTTTCACGACGCCTTACAAAAAGTCATGTTTCAGGAAAAACAGTAACCCTAAAAATAAAATACAGTGATTTCTCTCTTCAAACCAGAAGTAAAACGTTGCCTTATTTTGTTTCCGACAAACACCTCATTCTAGATACCGCAAAGGATTTACTCTATCAGGAAAAACTAAAAAATTCGGTACGCTTATTAGGTATATCCTTATCCAATTTAAACACCGAAACAAAAAAAGAACCGGAACAAAAAAGCGTAAGTGTGCAGTTAAAATTTGGATTTTAATCTTAACAAAAAAGCCACTTAAATTCTTAAGTGGCCTTAATTTATATATTCTATTCTAGGACTTTTACTTAGTAATCTCTCTTACTCGAAGTGTATTTACCATACCTTTTTCGGCGATTGGCATAGACGCTAAACTCACGACCATATCTCCTTTCTTAACGAAACCTTGATCTCTAGCCATTCTGTTAATATCACCCACAGTTTCATCTGTAGACACAAATCTATCATAATAAAACGCCTTAACTCCCCATAATAAACTTAACTGCGTTAAGATGCGTTTGTTTGGTGTAAATACTAAAATATGACAAGATGGTCTCCAAGCTGAAATCTGAAATGCCGTATATCCACTATTCGTTAAAGTAGAAATCGCTTTCGCATCAATCTCGTTTGCCATTAATGCTGCATGATAACAAATCGATTTAGTAATGAAACGTTTTGTGCGTACATGAGGAGGTAATTGAGGCACTTGAATTAATGGTGAATCTTCAACGTTTTTAAGAATATTTGCCATTTGTCTAATTACCTGTACCGGATACTGACCAACAGAAGTTTCTCCTGAAAGCATCACTGCATCGGCACCATCCATAACCGAGTTTGCAACGTCGTTTACTTCAGCACGAGTTGGTGTCAAACTACTAATCATGGTTTCCATCATCTGAGTTGCAATGATTACAGGGATTCTAGCTTTTTTAGCACGTAATACCAATTGCTTTTGAATTAACGGAACTTCTTCTGCAGGCACTTCTACCCCAAGATCGCCACGAGCAACCATTAAACCATCACAGTTAGCAACAATAGCATCTATATTTTTAACAGCTTCAGGCTTTTCTATTTTTGCTACAATCGGAATTTTATGCTCGCTGTGCTTTTCGATTAAATCTCGTAATTGCTGTAAGTCTTCAGCATGACGAACAAATGATAATGCAATCCAGTCAACATCTTGACTAATTGCGAAAATCGCATCTTCAATATCTTTTTCCGTTAACGCCGGTTGAGAAATATTTGTATTTGGAAGGTTAACACCCTTTTTAGATTTTAAAGGACCTCCCTGAATTACTTTTGCTTTAACTTCAGAATCTCCATCTGTTGAAACAACTTCAAAGATTAATTTACCGTCATCTAAAAGAATACGCTCCCCTGGTTTTGCATCCTGAGGAAATCTTTCATAGGTCATGTAAACACGCTCCTTAGTTCCTTCGAAACGTTCTCCTGTTGCAAAAACAATTTCATCACCCGGATTAACAACAACCTCTTCCTTCATGACCCCAACACGAAGTTTAGGACCTTGTAAATCGGCTAAAATCGCCGCAGAAAAACCAAATTCATCATTCAGTTCACGTATCATTCTTATGCGCTCGGCAACATCATTATAATCGGCATGAGAAAAGTTAATTCTAAAAACATTTGCACCTTCTTCAAGCATTCCTTTTAGAACTTCTTTTGTACTTGTAGCAGGACCTAAGGTTGCTAC
Source organism: Aestuariibaculum lutulentum (assembly GCF_032926325.1). NCBI lineage: Bacteria > Pseudomonadati > Bacteroidota > Flavobacteriia > Flavobacteriales > Flavobacteriaceae > Aestuariibaculum > Aestuariibaculum lutulentum. The sequence continues at coordinate 1,585,689 of NZ_CP136709.1, read as the reverse complement.
TATTTTGGTTTTTTTATTTAATGGCATTAGCTAAAAAATTAAATTTTCTTTTGACTTCAATTTATTAATATCAACACTAAAGGCTGTTGCTACTTTAGGAATACTCTTTATACTTTGCAGTATATATTTTTCCTTATTGGTACTAAACTCGTTATCTATTTTTAAAAAATAATTAACTGCCTTGTGTTCCGGTATTAAGTAGGATAATCTTGTTATCTTTTCCTGTAAATCGAACAACGATTTACCCATGTCTGGTTGATGTATTTCAGTTTTACATGCATTGGAAACCAAGTTCCATGTGGTTAACTGTCTTTCATCTTTCCATTCAAATACAGAATAGGCTGACTGATCTATATTAACATCAATATCTGCATCTTTTCGAGCCAGACTAATTCCTAAATGTTTGTTTAAAAGATAAGCTAAACGGTAATCGTCAATAGAACAATGAATCGCAATTAAAGTATGTGATACTTCTTCAAAAACATCATCCAGAATAAGTTTGTGAATAGCCATAACTTATATTAAACGTTGTAAATATAATACTTAATAACATTCAACTGTTATAACTTTATATTAATATTTAGAAGAATTTTAACTAAAACGTTGTAGTTAATAGCTTTGTTTGATAAGTTTTACAGCATTTTTGATATTTTATTCTGAAATACAAAAAACGCTCGCTTTGATGCTTTTTCCTCTGCTTTTTTCTTTGAAGTAGCTCTGGCTTTTGCCACGACTTTATTGTCTATTGAGAGCTTAACCGAGAAGTGTTTTACTTCGTCAATTCCGGTATCGTCGTAAACATTATAGTTGAATGTTTTCTTCTCCTTTTGACACCATTCGATAAGTAAACTTTTATAACTGATAACTTTACCTTCCAGGCGTTCGATATCTACATAAGGAATAATAATGCGATTGTAGATAAATTTTTCACAGTATTCGTAACCGCGATCTAAAAAAATAGCACCAACTAAGGCTTCGAATAAATTTCCGTGAATATTTTCTCCAAACTGACCCGGCGGAATTTTGCTTTCAACCAAATTAATCAGTTTCAACTCCTTCCCCAGTTCGTTAAGATGCTCTCTACTAACTACTTTAGAGCGCATTTTTGTTAAGTAGCCTTCGTCTCCACTTGGCACTTCTAAATAAAGATGGGAAGCAATAACAGCACTTAACATGGCATCTCCTAAAAACTCCAAACGTTCATAATTAACAGCGTTTCCTTTACTGTCTTTAATATTCATCGAGCGGTGTGTAAATGCCTTTTTGAAGTATTTTAATTCTTTAGGTTTAAATCCCAGAATCTTATGTATTTGCATAAAAAAATTCCCGTTGCGTTTAAAACGGGAATTTAATATGTTACGAATGTTTCTCATTCGGGATTTAGTCTAATTTCTTGAATAATACACAAGCGTTATGTCCGCCAAATCCAAATGTATTACTCATAGCCACTTTAATGTCTCGCTTTTGAGCCTTATTCAAAGTTAAATTTAATTCAGGATCAATGTTTTCGTCTACCGTTGTATGGTTAATGGTTGGCGGAACAATTCCGTTTTCCATAGCCAAAATAGTCGAAATAGCTTCAATAGCACCTGCAGCACCTAATAAATGCCCGGTCATTGACTTGGTTGAATTAATATTTATGTGTTTTGCGTGATCGCCAAACACCTCTGAAATTGCTTTAAGTTCTGCAACATCTCCTAATGGTGTAGATGTACCATGTGTATTAATATGGTCTACGTCTTCAGGATTTAAACCTGCATTCTCTAAGCAATTTTTCATTACGGCTACTACGCCTTTTCCATCTGGATGTGGTGCCGTCATGTGGTAAGCATCAGAAGATAAACCTCCACCTATAAATTCTGCGTAAATTTTCGCACCTCTTGCTTTTGCGTGCTCATATTCTTCTAGAACAAGTGCTCCTGCACCTTCACCCAATACGAAACCATCTCTTGTTCCGTCAAACGGACGAGAAGCTGTTTCTGGGCTTTCGTTTCTAGTAGATAAGGCATGCATAGCATTGAAACCTCCCATTCCTGCAATTGTTACTGCTGCTTCGCTTCCTCCTGTAACAACTACATCACAATGTCCTAAACGAATAGAGTTTAGCGCATCGAACATAGCATTTGCCGAAGAAGCACAGGCTGAAACCGTTGTATAGTTAGGCCCCATAAATCCATGTTTAATGGATATATTTCCTGGTGCAATATCTGCAATCATTTTAGGAATAAAGAACGGATTGAATCTTGGCGTACCATCACCTTTTGCATAGTTCAATACCTCGTCTTGGAAAGTCTCCAAACCTCCAATACCTGCACCCCATATTACCCCAACACGTAGTTTGTTTACTTTGTCTAAGTCTAAATTCGCATCTGCAATAGCTTCGTCTGAAGCTACCATAGCATATTGCGTAAACCTATCCATTCTACTCGCTAGCTTACGGTCTATGAAGTCTGTTGCTTTAAAGTTTTTCAACTCACAAGCAAACTTGGTTTTAAACTTCTCGGTATCAAAATATGTTATAGGCGCAGCACCACTTTTACCACTAATTAGGCCTTCCCAATATTCATCTTTGGTATTCCCAATTGGTGTTAAAGCGCCCAATCCTGTGACTACAACTCGCTTTAATTCCATAAAGTACTTGGCTTATTTTGCTTCTTCGATATATGATATAGCTTGACCTACAGTTGCAATGTTCTCTGCTTGGTCGTCTGGAATCTGGATGTCGAATTCTTTTTCGAACTCCATGATTAATTCTACAGTATCTAAAGAGTCTGCTCCTAAATCGTTAGTGAAGCTTGCTTCAGTTACAACTTCGTTTTCATCAACTCCTAATTTGTCTACGATAATCGCTTTTACTCTTGATGCAATGTCTGACATAATCTTTTAATTTTAAGTTTTAATTAGTTGGCAAAAATAAAAAACTTTATTTTTATAACACACGTTTAACATTAAAAAAGTGTTTCTAATTTACTAAATTCCTTTTAAGAATTTAAATTTAACCCGCTAATTGTTAATAATTATTCTTTTTTTTGCCGAAGAAAACATAACATCAATAGGTCTGTAAATGAAACGTATTGTCATTTTTGCGTCAGGAAGTGGTTCAAATGCCGAAAATTTAGTTGCATATTTCAACAACAGTGATATAGCTTCTGTTGTGCAAATACTCACAAACAATCCGCAAGCAAAAGTTCTAGATCGCGCGAAACGATTAAAAGTTAGTGCGCTATCATTCAACAAGGTCGCTTTAACAGAAACAAACGACGTTTTAAATCTATTGAAAGCCACAAAACCAGATTTAATTGTCTTAGCTGGATTTTTATGGAAATTCCCGGAAGCAATAATAAACGAATACCCTAATAAGGTCATTAATGTTCACCCGGCTCTATTACCTAAATTTGGTGGTAAAGGCATGTATGGCATGAACGTACACCAAGCTGTTGTTGAAAACAAAGAAACTGAAACAGGAATCACCATTCATTACGTTAATGAAAATTACGACGAAGGCGCTATTATTTTTCAAGCTAAATGTGTTGTTGACGCAAAGGATACTGCCGAAGATGTTGCTGCTAAAATTCATGAACTTGAAATGGAACATTTCCCTAAGGTTGTCGAGCAACTATTAACAGAGCAAAACTAACACCTACAATATATTAGGTATACAGTCGCAATAAACCATGTCTAAAAAAAAGAAGAAATACTATACCATTTGGAAAGGACATAAAACTGGTGTTTTTGAAACATGGAACGATTGCAAAGCTCAAATAACCAATTACGAAGGTGCTCAGTATAAATCATTTGAAACCTTTGAAGCCGCCAAAAAAGCTTTAAACGGAAATTACAAAGATTTTATCGGAAAAAACAAATCGTTTAGCAGCACATTATCTCCCGAACAATTAAAGAAAATAGGGCAACCTAATTACAATTCCATTTCGGTTGATGCCGCTTCAAGCGGAAATCCGGGTGTTATGGAATATCGTGGTGTCGATACCAAAACCAAACAACAACTCTTTATTCAAGGTCCCTTTCAGGAAGGCACTAACAATATAGGTGAATTTTTAGCCATTGTTCACGGTTTGGCGCTTCTAAAAAAGAAAAATAGCAACCGTATTATCTATACTGATTCTAAGACTGCCATAAGCTGGGTTAAAAAGAAAACCTGCAATACAAAATTAGAGCGCAACGAAAAAAACAAAGATCTTTTTGAATTGGTAGACCGAGCTCTTAACTGGCTAAAGACCAACAACTACACGACAACCATAGTAAAATGGGAAACAAAAGCCTGGGGTGAAATCCCTGCAGATTTTGGACGAAAATAAATTCGGTTTTTAGCAGTTAAAAGACGTATATTTGCACCAAAATTAAAAAACCTCTATGGGTAAGTTAGTTATTGTTGGCACAGTAGCCTTTGATGCTATTGAAACGCCGTTCGGAAAAACCGACAAAATACTTGGTGGTGCAGCCACTTTTATTGGATTATCTGCTTCACATTTTAACGTAGACGCTGCAGCCGTATCGGTTGTTGGTGGCGATTTTCCTCAAGAATATTTAGACCTATTATCAAATAAAAATATTGATATTTCAGGAATTGAAATCGTTAAAGAAGGAAAAACATTTTTCTGGAGCGGTCGTTACCACAACGACATGAATAGCCGTGATACGTTAGTAACAGAACTTAATACATTAGCAGACTTCAATCCAGTAGTTCCTCAAGATTACAGAAATGCCGAAGTGGTTATGTTAGGAAATCTTCATCCTATCGTCCAACTAAGTGTTTTAGAACAAATGGAAGAAAAACCTAAGTTGGTTATTCTTGATACTATGAATTTCTGGATGGACTGTGCTTTAGACGATTTACATAAAGTAATCAATAAAATTGATGTAATCACCATTAACGATGAAGAAGCCAGACAATTAACTGGAGAATATTCTCTTTTAGTTGCTGCTAGAAAAATTCATGAAATGGGACCAAAATATGTAGTGATTAAAAAAGGAGAACACGGTGCCTTATTGTTTAACAACGATAATGTATTCTACGCTCCTGCTTTACCATTGGAAGAAGTTTTCGATCCAACAGGTGCCGGCGATACATTTGCTGGAGGTTTCGCAGGATATATTGCAAAAACCGGAGACACATCATTCGAAAATATGAAGAATGCGGTAATTTATGGTTCAACATTAGCCTCGTTTTGTGTTGAAAAATTCGGTACCGAACGTATGCAGAATTTAACCGAAGGTGAAGTCCATAAACGCTTATTACAGTTTAAGCAGTTAACACAATTTGAAATAGAATTAGCATAAAACCGCGCGCTCGAATTTGAGCGCGTTTTTAATTATAAACGTTATTATTTACGCAAAAGCGACAAACACAATAGATCTAAAATGAGTGATGCTTTAAAACACGAATGTGGTATAGCCGTGGTTAGGTTATTAAAACCACTAGAGTACTACAAAGAAAAATACGGAAGTGCATTTTATGGTGTAAACAAAATGTATCTGATGATGGAAAAACAGCACAACCGTGGTCAAGACGGGGCTGGTTTTGCAAGTATTAAACTAGACATGAAGCCTGGTGAGCGATACATAAGCCGTGTTCGTTCTGTAGCACAACAACCTATTCAGGATATTTTTGCTCAAATTAACGATCGTATCAACACCGAGCTTACAGCTCATCCGGAATATGCAAACGACGTTGCTGCACAGAAAAAAAACATTCCATACATTGGTGAGGTTATGCTAGGGCACGTGCGTTACGGAACATTCGGGAAAAACAGCGTAGAAAGTGTTCACCCATTCTTAAGACAGAACAACTGGATGCATAGAAACTTAATTATGGCCGGTAACTTTAACATGACGAATGTTAAAGAATTATTCGGAAACTTAATTGAGCTAGGTCAGCACCCTAAAGAATATACCGACACCATTACTATTATGGAAAAAATTGGTCATTTCTTAGACGACGCCGTTGCTAAACTTTATAAAGATCTTAAAAAAGAAGGATTCAGTAAAAAGAATGCTTCACCTCAAATTGCTGAGCGCCTAAAAGTCTCTAAAATTTTAAAAAGAGCGGCTAAAAACTGGGATGGTGGTTACGCTATGGCCGGTTTAATTGGTCATGGTGATGCGTTCGTATTACGCGATCCAGCAGGTATTCGTCCGGCATATTATTACCAGGATGACGAAGTTGTAGTTATCGCTTCAGAGCGTCCTGTAATTCAAACAGCTTTCAACGTAAAATTTGAAGATGTTCATGAATTAGATCCAGGAAAAGCTATCATCATTAAAAAATCTGGAGAAGTTCGTTTCAAACAAATTTTAGAACCATTAGAAAGAAAATCATGTTCTTTTGAGCGTATTTATTTCTCTAGAGGTGGTGATGCTGAAATCTATCAGGAGCGTAAAAAATTAGGTAATTTAGTAATGCCTAAAGTTCTTGAGTCTATCAACTACGATATTAAAAACACGGTATTTTCATTCATACCAAATACTGCTGAAACTTCTTTCTATGGAATGGTAGATTCTGCCGATATTTATTTAAATGAAAGAAAAACTGCTGCAATATTAGAAGGACAGCATTCGCTTTCTTCTGAAAAAATAAAAGAAATCTTATCAGAGCATATCCGCGTTGAAAAAATCGCTATTAAGGATGCTAAACTTAGAACTTTTATTACTGAAGATAGCAGCCGTGACGATTTAGTAGCACACGTTTACGACATTACTTATGGTGTAATTAAGCCAGAGGACAACTTAGTTATTATTGACGACAGTATTGTACGCGGAACAACACTTAAGAAAAGTATCTTAAAAATGTTAGACCGCTTAGGACCTAAACGTATTGTTGTTGTATCGTCTGCGCCACAAATTAGATATCCAGACTGTTACGGAATCGATATGGCCAACTTAGAAAGCTTGGTAGCATTTAGAGCGGCTTTAGAATTACTAAAAGAAAATGGACAGTATCATATAGTTGAAGAAGTTTACAATAAATGTATCGAGCAAACAGAATTAGCAGATAAGTATGTTCAAAATTTTGTAAAGGAAATTTATGATCCGTTTACAGATGAACAAATTTCTGATAAAATCGCTGAACTTTTAAGTCCGGACAGCATTAAAGCTGAAGTAAAAATCATCTTCCAACCTGTAGAGAATTTACATGAAGCATGTCCGAAGAATTTAGGAGACTGGTATTTTACAGGAAACTATCCAACTGTTGGAGGTAACCGAGTAGTAAACAGAGCTTTTATTAATTTTTACGAAGGGAATAAAGAACGTGCTTATTAATTAAGCACTTCTTAAAAGATAACCTCTAAAAATAGATAAATCTCATTTCATCTAAGATAAAATACATTTTAACTAAAAAAAATGCACTTTATCTAATAAATAATTTAATCACCTGAATTACATCTACTTTAGTGGAACCATAACATAAGTAGGTTAAGTTCATGGTAGATTTGGGGCAAAAAAAGGTGAACGCTTGTTCGCCTTTTTTTATGCTTTTTAGTTTCCTACACCAAAAACTCCTTAGCAGTTTAAAATTCCTACCTAATTCACTTTAAACCAAAATTTTAGCACTTCAACTAAAATATTTTAACACTTCGTACTTCCCATCTATATTTGCTGAACCATAACATAAGTAGGTTAAGTTCATGGTAGATTTGGGGCAAAGAAAGGTGAACACTTGTTCGCCTTTTTTTATGCTTTTTAGTTTCCTAAAAACCAGAACCTTTACATAAACTTAAATTTAAGGATATTCTCTTAAGCCAAATTATTGGTAGTTCACCCAAAATATTTTATCACAATTTTTTACCACAATATATTTGCTGTACCATAACATAAGTAGGTTAAGTTTATGGTAGATTTGGGGCAAAAAGGTGGGCATTCTGTCCACCTTTTTCATTTCTATTCCATTCTAAATACTTCTGAAAATTTCAAATTAAAGCATAAAAAAAATCGCCTGAATTACTCCAGACGATTTCTAATATAATTTCAAAAACTAATTACTTAGCTTCAGCGTAACGTCTTTCAACTTCATTCCAGTTAACTACTTTAAAGAAAGCATCGATATAATCTGGACGACGGTTTTGGTAGTTTAAGTAATATGCATGTTCCCAAACATCAAGACCTAAAATTGGAGTTGCTCCACAACCAATTCCTGGCATTAACGGGTTGTCTTGGTTAGCAGTAGAACAAATCTCTACTTTTCCACCTTTATGAACACATAACCATGCCCAACCAGAACCAAAACGTGTTGCAGCAGCTTTACTGAAAGCTTCAACAAATGCTTCCTTAGAACCAAATTCAGCTACAATAGCATCTTTTAATTCACCAGATAAATATCCTCTGTCTTCTGGATTCATTACAGACCAGAATAAAGAGTGGTTAAAATATCCTCCACCGTTGTTTCTAACAGCAGCGTTATTTAAATCTAAATTGGTTAAGATATCTTCAACAGATTTTCCTTCTAACTCAGTTCCTGCAATTGCAGCGTTGAAATTATTTGTATATCCTTGATGGTGCTTAGTATGGTGAATCTCCATAGTGCGAGCATCAATGTGAGGCTCTAAAGCATCGTAAGCATAACCTAATTCAGGTAATTCGAAAGCCATAATTTTTTGTTTTAACTATTAATAAATATTTTAAGTTCAAATTTACACATAAATGCCCTCAATTAAAAATAATTAATCGTTATGAAATGATTGATTGTTTCTATCTTGTGTTCAAATTTGAAATTTATGCTGCAAACCCCACCATTTACCATATATAATGCCTCTGCAGGAAGTGGAAAAACCTTTACTTTGGTTAAAGAATATTTAAAAATTTTATTCAGTTCTGATTCTTCCGATCAATTTAAACGCATTTTGGCCATCACTTTTACCAACAAAGCCGTGGCTGAAATGAAAGAGCGTATTATTGAAGTATTAAAGCAGTTTTCAGATCCTGAAATTTTAAGGCAATCAAACACCATGTTTGAACTTATTAGTAAAGATTTAAGTATGGAACCTTTAGAGCTTCATAAAAAATCTATCAAATTACTAAATACCATCATTCACAATTATGCAGCTTTCGATATTTCGACTATTGATGGATTTACACATAAACTCATAAGAACATTTGCCTACGATTTAAAATTGCCTATAAATTTTGAAGTAGAACTCGATCAGGATACGTTACTCAATCAGGCTGTAGATAGTTTAATTGCCAAAGCAGGAACAGACAAAGCCCTGACTAATGTTTTGGTTGAATTTGCACTGGAAAAAGCAGACGATGATAAAAGCTTCGATATCGCCTTCGACTTTAATAAAATAGCAAAACTCTTAGTTAACGAAAATGATATTCCGTTTATTGAAACGCTAAAACATAAAACGCTAACTGATTTCAACTCTTTGAAAATTCAGCTTAAAAAAGACATCAAAACAACTGAAGAAGCTATTACTGAAGCAGCTCAGGACACCTTAGATTTAATTGAAGGTGCTGGTTTAGAATATGGTGATTTTTCAGGGAGTTATTTGCCTAAACATTTTAAGAAAATAAGCGAAGGTAATTTTGATGTTGCTTTTACCTCTAAATGGCAGGAAAACATAGAATCTGCAACACTCTACCCAAAAAAAGTAAGCGGTGATGTTGCATCGACCATCGAGTCTATTCAACCTCAAATCGCATCGGCTTTTGCTTTAACAAAACAGGGTGTTTTTCATGTAAAATTCCTGAAAGCCTTTTATAAAAACATAACACCGCTATCCGTGTTAAACGCCATTAACAAGGAGTTAAAAGCACTAAAATCAGACCAAAATAAAATGCTTATTTCAGAATTTAATACCATTATTAGTCGGGAAATAAGCAACCAGCCCACGCCATTTGTTTACGAGCGTCTTGGCGAAAAATTCAATCATTATTTTATTGATGAATTTCAAGATACTTCGGTTATGCAATGGCAGAATTTAATTCCGCTATTAGACAACTCCCTTTCGGCAGATAAAGGAACAACCATGCTGGTAGGTGATGCCAAACAAGCTATTTACCGCTGGCGAGGCGGAAAAGCCGAACAGTTTATAGATTTGTTCCTTGATAAAAATCCGTTTCAAGTCGAAAAAGAGTTAAAAAATCTGCCAGCTAACTTCAGGAGTTTTAAAGAAGTAGTAGATTTCAATAATAAGTTTTTCAACTTTCTTGCGCAGCAGGTATTTAGCAACAACACCTACCAAGACCTTTATGAAAAAGGACAACAAGAGATTAGTAAAAGTGAAAGTGGCTACGTAGAATTATCCTTTTTAGATATAGATAAAGAAGATGATCGAGACGAGCTTTTCTGCAAGCAGGCTTTAAACACCATTAATCGTTGTTTAGAAAATAATTTTAAGCTGGAAGACATTTGTGTTTTAGTTAGAAAAAAGAAGGAAGGTGTGGCTGTGGCTAATTATTTAAGTCAGTTTAACATTCCTATTATATCTTCTGAAACCTTATTAATTAACAATGCTCCGGAGATTGTTTTTTTAAACAACATTTTAAAATTATTAATTCAACCCAAAAACAATGAAGTAAAAATTGAAGTTTTAAATTATTTGGTTGATTTCTTTAACATTGAAGATAAACACGAATTCTTTAGCGAACATTTAAAATTAGAGTTGCACGAATTCTTTAAAAGTTATGAAGATTACAACATTTATGTAAACAGTAATTATTTACTTCAGCTACCTTTATATGACCTTACCGAAACATTAGTAAGAAGTTTTAAGCTTGTTGAAAATTCTAATGCATATATTCAATTTTATTTAGACCTTGTTCTGGACTTTTCTCATAAAAAAGGATCGGACATCGCAGGATTTTTAGATTATTTCGATGCAAAAAAAGAATCCTTGAGTATTGTTTCTCCAAAAGGTCAGGATGCTGTTCAAATTATGACCATTCATAAATCTAAAGGTTTAGAATTTCCTGTGGTTATTTTCCCTTACGCAGATTTAGATCTCTACAGAGAAATTGAACCAAAAGAATGGTTTCCTATCAACGATGATATGTATCATGGCTTTTCTCATACCTTATTAAATTTCAATAAAGACTTCGAATATTTTGGAGATATCGGATTAGAAATCTTTAATAACCATCGTTCTGAACAGGAATTAGACAATATAAACCTTTTATATGTTGCACTAACACGTCCTGTAGAACATCTATATATTATTTCAACGAAAGATCTAAGCACAAAGGGAGAACCAAATAAAAATAAATATTCGGGTCTATTTATAAATTACCTGCAACATCTTAACCTTTGGGATAATAATCAAAACTCCTACTCTTTTGGATCTCCAGAAAAAACAGTGAATCATGAAAATTCATCTAAAGAAACCATTACCGTGAATGAATTTATTTCGACAGCTAAAGAAGACCATAACATAAATGTTGTTACAAAATCAGGAATGCTTTGGGACACAAATCAGGAAGAAGCCATTGAAAAAGGGAACCTTGTTCACAACATTATGTCTAAGATTATTTCTAAAAATGATGTTGATAATGCTATTAATGAATTTTTATCTGTAGGAACAATCAACCATTCACAAGCAGATCAACTAAAAGATGTTATTAACGAAATTGTTAATCATCCTAAACTACAAAACTATTATAACAACGATAACACAGTTTATAACGAACGTGATATCATCTCAAAAGAAGGGATCATTTTAAGACCAGACCGTATTGTTTTATTTCCTGATAATCAATGTGTAATTATTGATTACAAAACCGGAATGGAAGACAAAAAACATGCTCAGCAATTACAATCTTACGAAGATGTTTTAAACGAAATGCACATTTTTGTACTCAAAAAAATCCTAATTTATACAAACGAAGAGATAACAATTAAAGAAGTCTAAATCTTATAAATAAACTCTAATTTACCTTTCATGCGATTTTTATGCATTTAATCGAAAAAAAAAGATTCGTGTTTCAGAAACTTTATAAACCTTTAAATTTGCTAGCTTAAAAAATTGTTCAAACAAATCTGACACATGAAAAAAATTATTTTATTTTTCGCTTTAGTTGTTGTAGGCTTAAGCACCCTACAAGCACAGGATGCTAATAACCGTTGGTTAATTGGGATTGGTGTAAATGCGGTAGATACTTATCCAACAAATGTTGGAGATTCTCACTTCCCTGGCCAAAGCTGGTGGACTGACGAATACTTTAACGCAACAGACCACTGGAACATTGCTCCTTACCCTTCTTCTTTAACGGTTTCTCGTTACTTAGGTGGAAACTTCTCTTTTGGAGTTTTTGGTTCTGTAAACAAAATTTCAAAAGTTGGTGATGCTTCTACTTACTTAGGAAAACAAATTGATGACTTCTCATACTATGGTGTTGATGGATTCTTCAAATACAGCTTTAACACAGAAGGTGCTTTCGAACCTTTCTTAAAAATTGGTGGAGGTTACTCTTGGATTGACACAGTTGGAGCTGGAACATTAAATGGTGGTGCTGGTTTTAACTGGTGGTTCACTAAAAAGAAAAATGTTGCTTTAAACTTCCAATCTACTTACAAGCACTCTTTCGAAGATTATTTAATCCCTCACTTCCAACACAATGTTGGTATCGCTTACAAATTTGGAGGCAAAGATACTGACGGAGATGGAATTAAAGACAGCGAAGATGCTTGTCCAGAAGTTGCTGGTTTACCTGAATTCAATGGTTGTCCTGATAGCGATAACGATGGTGTTCAAGACAGCGAAGATGAGTGCCCAGAAGTTGCTGGTTTAAAAGAATTAAACGGTTGTCCTGATTCTGACGGTGACGGTGTTGCTGATAAAGATGATAGATGTCCTGATGCTGCTGGATCTAAAGAATTAAACGGTTGTCCTGATTCTGATGGTGACGGTGTAGTTGATATCGACGATAAATGTCCTAACGAAGCTGGTCCTGCATCTAACAACGGATGTCCTGAAGTTGTTGTAGATAACACTCAAGAATTAATCGATGCACTTGCAAAAACTATTTTCTTTGAATTTGATAGCGCTAGATTAACTCCAGACAATCAAATTACATTAAACAAGATTGCTGATTTAATTGAGAAAACTGACAAAACCTACAACTTAACTATTGAAGGTTATGCAGATAACGTTGGTCCTAAATCATACAACCAAACATTATCTGAAAAAAGAGCTAAAGCTGTTGCTGATTATTTAACTAGTACTGGAGTAGCTCCTGCAGACGTTTCTACAGTTGGTTTTGGTGAAAACAACCCAGTTGCTGATAACAAAACTAAAGAAGGTAGAGCTGAAAACAGAAGAAGTGAGATCAAAATCACACTAGTTTCTAAATAAAAAAACTTACATCTTTTTTTTTAAAAGCCTCACAATGTGAGGCTTTTTTTATTATATTTATTTTGTTAATAAATTTTAACAACTTAAATTTGTTTACGATTAACACTTAAAAATTAAACTTTTGAATATGAAAAATCTTAGCAGATTATTGTTCGCTATGTTGTTAGTGCTAGGCTACAGCAACATGAATGCGCAAGACAAAAACAATCCTTGGCAGATTACTATTGGTGCAAATGGCGTAGACGCTTACCCTTCTGGTGATGGCGTAGTAGGCAATGCTCAATTTAGTGAATCTATTTTCGATGAATTTTTCAATGTAGATGACCACTGGAATATCTTACCTTCATTATCTACAATTTCGGTATCTAAATACATTGGAGGAGGATTCTCTTTTGGTGTTGCCGGATCTTTAAACAAAATTGAAAAATGGGGTGACGTTCCTGGATCAGATCCAGAAGAAGTAAATGAAGTTGACGATTTATCATACTACGGTGTAGATGGTACAATTAAATACAACTTCTTACAAGGAACAACTATCGATCCATATCTTGGTGTTGGTGGTGGTTATACTTGGGTAGATGAAATCGGTGCCGGTACTTTAAACGGAACTATTGGTTTGAACATTTGGTTCAGCGAAAACATCGGTTTAACTTTCCAATCTTCTTACAAACACGCTTTCGAAGATTATTTACAAACACATTTCCAACACACTGCTGGTATCTCAATCAAATTTGGTGGAGCTGATAGTGATGGTGATGGTATTTACGATAAAGACGATGCTTGTCCTGAAGTTGCTGGTACTAAAGAATTCAACGGATGTCCTGATACAGACGGTGATGGTATAGAAGACAGCAAAGACGATTGTCCTAACGAAGCTGGTTCAGCTGAAATGAATGGTTGTCCTGATACAGACGGTGACGGTATTGCAGATAAAGACGATAAATGTCCTACAGTTGCTGGTTTAGCTTCATTAAACGGATGTCCAGATGCTGACGGTGACGGTGTTACAGATGCTGAAGATAACTGTCCTAACGAAGCAGGTCCTGCATCTAACAACGGATGTCCTTACGCTGATGCTGACGGTGACGGTGTATTAGATAAAGATGATTTATGTCCAGACAAAGTGGGTACTGTTGCTAACAACGGTTGTCCTGAAGTAACTGAGGCTGTACAAAAAGCTCTTAACGATTACGCTAAAACAATCTTATTCGATACAGGTAAATCAACAATTAAATCTCAATCTGCTCAAGTATTAGATGATATTGTTGCTATCTTAAAAGAATACCCTAACGCTAAATTTACAGTTGAAGGTCACACTGACAGCGTTGGTAGTGAGTCTTTTAACCAAAAATTATCTGAGTCTAGAGCTAGCTCTGTTAAAGATTACTTAACTAGCAACGGTATTGATGCAGCAAGACTTTCTTCTCAAGGTTACGGCGAGTCTAAACCAATTGATACAAACTCAACTGCTGCAGGTAAAGCTAACAACAGACGTGTTGAGATTAACTTAATAAAATAAGAAAACTAGATTCTAGTTTTTTACAAATAAGTTTTAGAAAAACGCTTCGGATATCCGGAGCGTTTTTTATTTTTATCCAATGACGACGTTTATTTTCGATGTTCTAAAAGATTTACAAGACAACAATAAAAATCTTTCAGAATTAACCTTTGTTTTACCAAGTAAAAGAGCCGGGCTCTTCTTAAAACACCAACTTCATAAAGTTTGTAAGCAAACTATTTTTGCTCCTGAAATTATAAGTATTGAAGAATTTGTCGAAGAACTTTCCGGATTAAAAACCGTTTCGAATACCGAATTACTTTTCGAATTCTATAATACCTATCTTGAATTAACTCCTAAAGAAGAAGCCGATTCCTTTGAAGTCTTTACCAAATGGGCGCAAATTCTATTACAAGACTTCAATGAAATTGACAGATACCGTATTCCTCAGAAAAAGATTTTCGACTATTTAAGCGATATTAAAGAAATAGAACATCACCACTGGTCGTTGGAAGAAAACCAAACGGACTTTATCAAAAATTATTTAGCGTTTTGGAACAAACTTCATAGCTATTATAATAACTTCTCTAAACAGCTTAAATTAAAACAAATAGGCTATCAAGGCTTACTATACCGAGAAGCGGCCGATAGCATTTCTAAATACATTGAAGAAAACCCGGCAAAGCAGCATTTATTTTTAGGATTTAATGCCTTAAACACCTGTGAAGAGACCATCATCCAAGCTTTATTAAAACAGAATTTAGCTGATATTTACTGGGATATTGATGCTGAATTTTTCAATAACACCTATCATGATGCCTCGTTATTTACCAGACAGCATAGAAAAAACTGGCCTCATTTTAAAGAACATGACTTTAAATGGATCACACAAAATTATACCGAAAATAAAAATATATCCACCTTCGGTATTCCAAAAAATATCGGACAGGCTAAGTATATAGGTTCACTTTTAAAAGACTTACAGCGCAACAATCCTAATCTTGAAAACACTGCGGTTGTTTTAGGCGATGAAGATTTATTAATTCCAGTTTTGAACTCCATTCCAGACGGCATTAATGCTCTTAATATAACCATGGGATTTCCCTTAAAATCCATTCCACTAGCCTGGTTATTTGAATCGCTGTTTTACATTCATAAAACTCCATCTAAAAGCTTTTATTACAAAGATGTGATTAACATTATTTCACATCAGTTCATCAGACCATTGTTTTACGTTGATGATGTAGACTATGCTTCAAAACTTATTGAAACTATTGATGGCAATAACATTATTTACCTAACAGCAGAGCGCTTAAAGGCTATTACTCCAAAATCAGGTGAATTGATTGATTTACTTTTCTCGAACTGGAATAAATCTATCTATTTAGCTTTAAAAAACTGCTCATCTTTAATTGTTATCATTAAAAAATATCTTGATCAGAATAAAGACTCGAACCTACTTGCCTTAGAATATTTATATCGATTTAACGAGTTGTTTAATGAACTTAACAACCTAAATTCTAAATATGAGCATATCACAGATATTTCAACCCTTTTCGGAATTTATAAAGAACTTTTAAGCTCAGAAACCCTAGACTTCCAAGGAGAGCCACTGCAAGGCTTACAGGTTATGGGAATGCTGGAATCGCGTGTTTTAGATTTTGAAACTGTCATTATCTCATCGGTTAACGAAGGAGTTTTACCTTCCGGAAAAAGCAACAATTCCTTTATTCCTTTCGATTTAAAAATCGAAAATAAATTGCCCACATACAAAGAAAAGGATGCGGTATATACCTATCACTTTTATCGTTTATTACAGCGTGCTAAAAATGTATATATTCTTTATAATACTGAAGCCGATGTTCTTACTGGTGGCGAAAAAAGCCGATTTATAACTCAGTTAGAACTCGAAAATAATCACAACATCAACCACCAAATTCTGGCGCCAAAAGTACCTGTTTTAAAACTAACAGAACATACTGTTGAGAAAACAGAACAACTGGTTAACGAAATTAAAGCTGTTGCAGAAAAAGGTTTCTCGCCTTCTTCATTAACATCGTATATTCGAAATCCTATCGATTTTTATTATCAAAAAATATTAAAAATTAAGGAACACGATGATGTAGAAGAAACCGTTGCTGCCAATACCTTGGGAACAGTTGTCCACAACACGCTCGAAGATTTCTATAAACCTTTAGAAGGCTCGTTTATTTCAGTGGAAATTATTAAAAATTTAAAAACCAGAATTGACGAACGCGTTACATTTCATTTTAAAAATGAATATAAGGAAGGCGATATTACTAAAGGTAAAAACCTGATTATTTATGAAATTGCCAAACGTTATGTTTCTAATTTTTTAGACTTCGAAATTAAAGACTTAAAAGCCGGAAATGAGATAAAAATCATAGCTATTGAAGCCGACAATAAAGTTGAAATTACAGATATTCCTAAATTAGATTTCCCTGTTAAACTGGTTGGAAAAGTAGACCGTGTTGACCAATACAACGGCATCACCCGAATTATAGATTATAAAACAGGGCGTGTTGACCAGAATCAGGTTGAAATTGTAAACTGGGAAGACTTAACCACCGATTATAAAAAATACAGCAAAAGTTTTCAAGTATTAACTTACGCCTACATGATGCAACTCATGAATCAAATAAACCTTCCCGTTGAAGCCGGTATTATCTCTTTTAAAAACTTAAGTGCAGGTGTTTTAAAATTTGCAAAAAAGGACAAATCGGGTTACGGAGCAAAAAAAGAAGTTTTAATTACTCAGGAAACTATTGATAATTTTAAGATTGAATTAAAAAACCTTATTTTAGAGATTTGCAACCCTAACATTCCGTTTACAGAAAAAGACGTTTAAATGCTAACCAAAAAGCAAACTATTATTAATGGCTTACACCAAAAACCCATTTTAATTGATGCAACCTACACATCAACTAAAATCAATCAGCCCATTATCATATTTTGCCATGGCTATAAAGGTTTTAAAGACTGGGGTGCCTGGAATTTAATGGCAAACGCTTTCGCGAAAGCAGGATTTTACTTTATAAAATTTAACTTCTCGCATAACGGCGGAACGGTAGAGCAACCCATAGACTTTCCTGATTTAGAAGCCTTCGGAAATAACAATTACACTAAAGAACTTGACGATTTAAAAACGGTTATAGACTGGGCTTGTAACTCTTCTGAAATTCAAAAGTTTGCCAATACGAATAACATAACCTTAATAGGTCATAGCCGTGGAGGAGGCATTACCTTAATTAAAGCAGAAGAAGACACACGAATTAAAAAACTTATTAGTTTAGCCAGTGTCTCTGATTTTGAAAATCGAATGATGCAACTTTACGAGGCCAGCCAATGGCAGGAAACAGGTGTTACATTTGTAGAAAATGGCAGAACCAAACAGCAGATGCCCCATTATTATCAGTTCTACGAAGATTTTAAAGCAAATCAAGACCGTTTTAATATTGAACGCGCCGCAAAACATTTAAACAAACCTCATCTCATTATTCATGGCGATGCAGATACTAGTGTATCTATTACTGAATCTAAACATATCCACAATTGGAATACAAACAGTAAATTTGTAACCATAGAAAACGCCGACCACGTTTTTGGAGCTAAACACCCTTGGGAACACAACAAACTACCACTTCAACTAAATACCGTAATTCAAAAGACTCTAAACTTTTTAAATGAATAACATGACAGCCACGAAAGAAACACATACCTACGAAAACGGAGAAAAAATTTATGTCGCCACCGATTGTATTATATTCGGTTTTGATGATGGTATTTTGAAACTTTTAGTTTTTGAGCGACGTGTAAAGCCCAAACAAGGCGAGTTATCTCTAATTGGAAGTTTTGTTAGTCCAAACGAGAGTGTTACAGAGGCGGCTCAACGTGTTTTAAAGGAGATTACAGGTCTGGAAAACATCTATATGGAAGAACTAAAATCTTATTCAGACACGAGTAGAGATGATGGCGCTCGCTGTATATCTATAGCGCAATACGCCTTAATACGTATTGGTGAATATGACAAAGAATTGGTTGCCAAACATGGCGCGCATTGGTTTGAAGTCGATAAATTACCTAAACTGGTTTATGATCATGGTGATATGGTGCAAGATGCTTTAGAGCGCTTAAAATTGAAATCGAGATTTTACCCAATTGGTATTGAGTTATTACCAAAACAATTTACCATTCCGCAGCTTCAAAAATTATACGAGGTTATTCATCAAAAGGAATTAGATCCAAGAAATTTTAGAAAGAAAGTTTTGTCTTTAAAGCTCCTTATTCCGTTAGATAAAAAAGATAAATCGGGATCTAAAAAAGGAGCATATCTTTATAAATTCGACTACAGAAAATACAAAAAGCTTGAAGAAAAAGGCTTTAATTTTTCTTTGTTTAAATAAAACATGCAGCATAAAAAAATCCCAATAAATTACTTATTGGGATTTTCTTTTGATTAACACTTTAATTATTTAGTATTGAACTTAAATATCGTTGTGGTTTGATAAGTATCATCAGGATTTAAAGTCACCGATGGAAACTCTGGTTGGTTTGGAGAATCTGGGTAGTGCTCGGTCTCTAAACAAAAGCCCGTTCTATGACCATAAGTTCCTCCGTTTTTAGAAGGTAATGTACCGTCTAAAAAGTTTCCGGTGTATAATTGAATTCCTGGTTCATCGGTATAAACTTCTAAAACTCTACCACTTGTTTTATCGTAAGCTGATGCCGCTAAACGCATCCCTTCATCCTGATTGTTTAACACCCAACAGTGATCGTACCCTAAACCACGTTTTAACTGTGTATCTTCAGCATTAATATCCTGACCAATTGGCTTCGCTGCCCTAAAATCGAATGGTGTTCCTGTAACATCTGTTAATTCTCCTGTTGGAATTAAAGTCTCGTCAACTGGTACTAACTGATCGGCATCAATCATTAACTCGTGCCCTAAAATAGTTTGAGACTCATCTCCTGTTAAATTAAAGTAAGAATGCTGTGTTAAGTTTACAATGGTTGGTTTATCGGTTGTCGCTTCATAAGCTACTTCCAGTTCATTGTTATTATTTAAGGTATAAACCACTTTTGTATCTAAATTACCGGGATACCCTTCTTCCATATCCTTACTTAAATACGTTAACACTAAAGAAGCGGTACTATCGGTTTGTGTTTCCGAAGCCGTCCAAACCACTTTATCGAATCCTTTTTTACCACCGTGTAAGTGATTTGGCCCGTCGTTAGTTGCTAAAGTATATTTTTCTCCATTTAAAGAAAATTTCCCTTTTGCAATACGATTCCCGTATCGACCAATTAAAGCTCCAAAAAACGTTGGATTTGTTTCATAAGGTGCTAAGGTTTCATATCCTAAAACAACGTCTTCATATTTTCCATTTTTATCTGGCGCTGTCCAGTGTGTAATAATACCTCCAAAGGTGATAATACTGACTTCCATACCTTTTTCATTTTTTAAGGTATACTGCTCTACAGCGATACTATCGGAAGTTATTCCGAAAGGTTTCTTTGAAATCGTTACTAAAGGTGTTGGTTCGGTTACAATCTCATCTTGAACCGTATTTTTTTTGTCACTTTTGCATTGCACACTTAGTAAAGCTGCACCCAATAAAGCAAACGTGTAAAGGCCTTTTTTAAATGTATTATTCATTTTATCTTTATTTAGTTATTCTTGAAACTGGATATAAAATTAGTCTTAAAATTGTTAAATTCACACTTATCGCAATTTAAATTTAATCACGGACACCGAATAAGGTTGTAATTTCAAATTAAGTATTCCGTTTTTATTCTGAATTTCAGCAGATACAGGAACAATATTATCTGGGTTTTCAAATGAATTTTCATCCTCCAGGTTTTCACTTTTAAGAACAATTAATGCTCCTTTTTTATAAACTTTTTTCCCTTTTAAATTTATAGTAACCTCCTGTGATTGCTTTGAGGTGTTTACCACTTTTACAATCACTTCGTTTGTTCCTGAATCGGTAACTGCTGAAGCATATAATTCGTTTTGTCCTGTTAAATCTTGACCATCACTGGTTACCGAAATTAAATCGGTTCCTCGATTAGTTGAAAACAACTTTTGAACCTGATAATTCGCTGTTCCGTATGACTGTAAGTTATTAAACCAAATCATATCTGGTGTCCATTGCCAACCTTCTTCGTGAGCCATAAGTGGTGCATACGATGTTAAATTCACAACCTCGGCATTACGCTCTAGTCCTGTTATAAAAGCAGCTTCAGAGAAGGCACACTCCCAGTTATTTCTATTTTCAGGACTTGCAATAGCTACACTTTGTGCTGCATATTCACCTGCAAAAATTTTAGGTCCCTTTCTGTCGTAACTATCATAACGTGTTGCGTTCTCTCTAAACCATTCTGGGCTACGATAATAATGTTCGTCTATAATTTCGGCATTTAGCTTTTTAAGCTCTTCCATGCCATATTCGAAGTAATCACCATCAGGAAATGGTCCGCTACCTGAAACAATAATCATATCCGGGTATTTTGCCTTAATAGCTTGTGCAAAAGCTTTATAACGCTCAATATAATCTGGTCCCCATTGTTCGTTACCTACACCAATATATTTTAAACGAAAAGGCTCTGGATGCCCCATCTCGTTTCTTAATTTACCCCAAGGCGTATTTATAGACCCGTTAGCGAATTCAATTAATTCTATGGCGTCCTGAACATAAGGATCTAGCTCATCCATAGGCACCAACTCCCCTGAGTTAAACTGACAAGCCATACCGCAGCTTAAAATAGGTAGAGGCTCTGCCCCTAAATCTTCAGACAACTGAAAATACTCGAAAAACCCTAAACCAAAACTCTGATAATAATCGGGTGTTAATCGATGACTAAACTCGGTATTCCATCGGTTTACCAAAACCTCTCTGTTTTCGATTGGGCCAACTGTTTTTTTCCATTGATAACGTCTTGCCAGTGTGCGCCCTTCAACAATACAACCTCCTGGAAATCTTAAAAACCCTGGATCTAAATCATATAATAACTGTACTAAATCTTTGCGTAATCCTTTTTCTCTGCCTTTCCATGTATCAACAGGAAATAAAGAAATCATGTCTAAATCGATTTCTCCTGTGCCTTCAAACGTGAATTTAAGTTTCGCTTTTGCCTGTGTTTTACTGGCTGTAATTTGTGCTTTATAATCTGTCCAGTCTGATGATGTTATATCTACTGAAGTTTCTCCTAAAACCACATTATTTTCATCAATAAACTGAACATTAATTTTACTGATATTTCCGCTATGCTTAGCTGCTGATAAATACAAATTATAGCTTTCGCCTTCTTTGATTCCCATGCCACGGAAGCCCTCGTTAATCAATTGATAGCCTTGATCGTTATTTACTTTAACTCTAATAAAATTAGTGTTTCCAGGGTTATCTGCATATTTCACAATAGATCCAATCCCGGAATTTTTATTAAACGAATGCTTGTCACTGTTGGGTTGCACCCAGCCCAAAAACGGATCGACCGTAAACTCGAACGATCTGTTTTTTATCATTTCTGCATACAAACCGCCATCGGCAGCAAAGTTGATATCTTCAAAAAACACACCATACATCGTTGGTTGAATCTCTGCTATTTTATTATTGATATCTACCTCTAAATCGGTTTGCCCAACCACCAAAAATGCATTTAGCATCAAGGATAAACCAATAGCTTTTGTTAAACGTTGTTGTATCATAATATTTAGTTTAGTTGTTGTATTAATTTTTAGTTTCACTAATTAATCGCACGCCATAAATGCCTCCCGCTACAGAACCTGCTTTGGCTTCAAAACGTACGTTTAAAATATCTTTCTCCTTAATTAAATCACTAGGAATTTCATAGTCTACATCGTAAAACACATTGCCTTTAGAACCGTCTAATGTTACCTTGGCTATTCGTGTTTCATTTATTAAAATATTGAAGGATCTACCTGTATCTCCACCAAAATAAGTGACACGTAACGCTTTTGCCTTATGTTCTTTATTTTTCATGTTATAACTAAACCAACCTGACGCATCACGCCAATGGCGGTTTTGATGCACACCATTATTTGATTGCTCTGATTCTATACCATGATCAGATTCTGGTTGCTGTTCTCCCGGCGCTACATAATCGATAGTTATCGATCTTAAATACGCTTCGGCTTTTTGCTTTTCTTCAAGAGCCTGTTGCATTTTAGCTAAACTTTCAGGTGTTTCATTCTTGAAATAAATAGCATATCGTTTCTCATGAATTTTATAAAATGGCTGAAGTATCAAACCTTTAAATTGATTTGGATACACCATATCTCCCGTTGAAAAGGTTAACGGCTTTCCTTCAACAGGTTTTATATTTTTTAAAATACTTTGAAGGTTTTCAGATACAAACATCGGCGCTTCTGTTAGAGGTAAAAATGGTCCGTTGGCGATATGCCCCCCGCGGCTATCATCGGCGAATAAACCTACCTGATTATCTTCTCCTGTTACCGCAGCCAAAACAATAGGTCCATACTTAACCGACACATAACCTGACTCATCCGGAATTTGCTCCAAACCCAAATGCATAGGCAATTCCATTTCAATATTGTCTCCCTTTTTCCATTTACGTGTTAAGGAAATATAGTGTCCCGGTTGGGTTTCAATCTCTATTAACTTTTTATTGATGAATAATTTTAACTCGCCCGGTTTTACCCAAGTGGGATAGCGCAATTTTAAAGTGGCATTTGTTTTCTTTTTACTTTGCCAAACCAGTTGCGATTTAGCCTCTTCCGGGAAGTTTGTATTTTGTGTTAATGTTGCTTGTTTTTCTTTCCAGTTAACTTTTGATGGAATAAACAAATTCACATAAAGTGTATCTTCACTTTTAGCATAAATAAGTTCGTTATACTTGGTATGATTTTCTAAACCAGAACCCACACAACACCAAAAACTGGTTTCAGGTTGCGAATACACACGGTAATGTCCCGGGCGCATCGGTGTAAAATAGACAAAACCACCATTAGGATTTTGTGAAGATAAAATATGGTTATATAGTCCTCTTTCGTAAAATTCAATGTATTTATTTTCTCCTGTGTCTTCAAACAACAGCTTGCTTAATTTAAGCATATTGTAGGTGTTACAGGTCTCAGGACCTTGCTCGCCTGCTAAAACGGAACTAAAATCATCTATAGGGTTGAAATGCTCACGCACGCTATTACCACCAATACTTAACGAACGATGTTGGGTCACATTATCGTAAAAATGAGAAGCGGCATTATGATATTTTGCATCGTGATCGAGCTGACTAATTCTTTCAAAACCTATAAACTTAGGAATTTGCGTATTGGCATGCATTCCAGTAAGGATATCTTTATTTTCAGCCAACGGATTTAACAATGCCTTTTCGGAAAAACGCTTTGCCAATTCTAAATAGGTTTTATCATCTGTAATCTTATAAACCTCAGCAAAGACTTCGTTTAATCCACCATGTTCCGAACGTAACACATCCTGAACCTGCACATCGGTCAAATCTTTAGTAACGTCAATAAACCAATCGGTTAATTTAATGAGCATATCCTTTGCCTCTTCTTTACCAGCATGCACCCAGGCATCTTTTAATCCTGCAAACGTTTTATGAATATTGTAAAGCGGCACCCATTTTCCATTCAAGCTGAAGCTTCCTGCTTCAATTTTTCCCGCTTTAATTTCCTGCCATAAGTCTGAACTTCCTGGAATACCTCCAATGTAACCATTGCCGTTGGCTTCCTGAATACGTTGTAATTCAGAAAGCGTGTAATCCAGTAACTCTTCGGCTTTAGCATCGTTAGTTGATGCCAAATACATAGACAAAGCCGACACATAATGCCCAAGAATATGACCATCTAACCCTGTATTTTCCCAATTGGTATAAGACGTCGCTTTTGGTTCTAATCCGGCTTCTCGTAAAAAAGGCGCTAATAATCGGTCTGCATTAAGTTTTTCAATGTAATTAAAATCGGTTTCTGAGGCTTGTTTAAAAACACCTGAAGTTACACTCACCTGATTTAAAGGGAATACCTCGACCTGCTTCTGTGCCTGAGAAAACAGAGTGCTTAATACCAATAAACTTCCGATTAACTTTTGCATGTCTATTCTAATTTTGTCTTTAAACTCGGCCAGCCAGCTTCGTCCCAAAGTAACTCACCAACCTTAAGCTTTGGTGAACCATTATCGTTAGCATCATAGGCATGGAAAAACATATAATCTTTTCCATTAAACGTATACGTACTGTTATGTCCGGCGCCATACCAGTTTTCATTCCCTTCAACGAGTAAAGTTCCGCCACCTTCAAAAAGCGGTTTTCCTTTTTTATCTAAATAAGGCCCTGTGGCGTTTTTAGAACGGCCAACCACGACTTTGTAGGTGCTTTTTTCTCCTCGACAACATAAATCCCAGGACAGGAATAAATAATAATAGTCATTCTTTTTGAAAATGAAAGGCGCTTCAAGAGCAGCATCACCCGGATTTGTATCCGCTAAATCGAAAGAACGTTCACGTCTGGCAATGGTGTGCCATTGCTGAGGTTCAGCAATAGACAATAAATCCGGATTTAGTTTCACCATTTTTAAACCATCCCAAAACGACCCAAAAGACAACCACGGTATATTCTCCTCATCAAAAATTAAATTGGGATCAATAGCATTCCATAAATCACGATTAGGTACCGATTGGATAACAATACCATGATCGACCCATTTATAATTTTCATGGGAAGGGTTTAAGGTTTTATTCGTTGCTACACCAATAGCAGAAGTATTTTTAGCAAACGCTGATACCGAATAATACAAGTAATAAGTTCCGTTATAAAACGAAATGTCGGGTGCCCAGATATGATTTTTAAAATCTGAAACCACCTGATCTGTCCACTCTGGTTTTTCAGGAAATACCGTAGGTTCCTTTTTCCAGTTTTTTAAATCTTTTGAACTAAAACAGCTAATGCCTCGACCTGTACAATACAAATAAAACGTATCATCCTGCTGAATCACCACTGGATCGTGTACACGAATGTCCTGCGCAAACGTCAGCATTCCGAAGAACAATACTATTAGACTTAATTTTGATGCAAGTGATTTCATAATAATCTTTTATTCCTGAATACCTTCCGAAGTCATAATCACGCGTTTCATCGTACCGTCTTCATTATAATACAAACGATCTACACAAACCGAACGTCTGAAACTTCCACCATGTGTTGGAATGCTTCCGTTATGATAGATGAAATAATCCTTCCCTTTAAATTCAATAATCGCCTGATGATTCGTGTTACTGTTTCCGGCTACTTCGTTTAAAATCCCTTTAAATTCCCAAGGACCAGTGATAGATTTACTCATAGCATAGGCTATTTTTTCTGGAAATTGGTACGCATAAGATAAGTAATACCAATCGCCTTTTTTATGAATCCATGGTGCTTCTGTAAAGTTTGGTAAATCGACGGTCATAATTGGACCATCTAATTCAATCATATTAGGCTTTAGCTTAGCATATTTACAAACCGTATTTCCCCAAAACAGATACGCCTGACCATCATCATCCACCCAAACTGTTGGATCGATATCGTCCCAGCTAATTTTAGTTTGAGTGGTCATATCGTTTGTAATTAGGGCCTTTCCAATGGCATCTACAAAAGGCCCGGTAGGACTGTCTGACACTGCCACACCAATCGCTTTTCCATGAATACTACCATGCTCGACTGTTACATACCAATAAAATTTCCCGTTATGTTCAATAACCTGCGAGGCCCAAGCCTCACCAGAAGCCCATTTAAAATCTGTAGGTTTTAAAGGCACGGGATGTTCCTGCCAATGTACCATATCTGATGATGAATACACCAGCCACTCATGCATGCGATAGGCATTAACATCGTTTGGTGCCTGATCATGGCCTGCATATAAATACACTTTATCATTGTGTACAATAGCCGCAGCGTCAGCGGTATATATCTCTGTGATAATCGGGTTATTAAACTTCTCTACGGCTAGCATAGCTTCCGAAGTTTTAGACGACTTACAAGACACGGTTAAGGCTAAAAGCCCGCTTAAACATACATAAGTTAATTTCATTCTCAATTTCGTTTTGTGTTGGTCATTGATTTATATTTTCTTGCCCCATACTGGCAATCCTCCACCAGTAAGTCCAGAATAAGTAATAGTCACTTTTCTGGTACTTGCTTCCCAGTCCCAGGCATCTTTCACTTTACATTTCACTCCATTAATGGTTAATGTTTTCGTCGAACTATCATAAGACCATGTCCCTGAAACGCCCCCGGTTACTTTTTTATCGGCTGTGAGGTTTATGGTTTTTGATGTCTGAATGATTTTATATTGATAATTCATTTCTATATGTTCCCAAGAGCCAATAAAAGAAGCTTCAGTAATCTCTGTTGTTGGCACACCTGCATAACGCTCTGGTGCAATAACAGGCCAGCCATCGTCAGTCCATTGAATTTCACGTACATGTCCCATCATAATCGCATTGGAAACGGCTATACCTGGAACATTTTCCGGTAATCGTGCCTGTGACGCATAAAACCATTCCTGCGTATCAGGATTTTGAAACACGGCATTATGTGAGAATCCAACCCACCCCGTATGATTTTTAAAACCATAAGGATGCGTTATCATTGGGTAACAATCTGCTCCAGCCGAAACATCTGCTCCATTAATACCCAAATAAGGTCCGGTTATATTTTTAGAACGCGCAACACGTGTATTGTAAGCAACCGATAATTCATCGTAAGCCATGAACAAATAGTAATAATCAGTATCCGGATTATATAGAATTTCAGGGCCTTCTGAAGCTTGCCAACGGCTACTACCACGCTTGGCTATGGTAACACCATAATCTTCTAAAGCGTCCAATTTATCAGGTTTACCGGTTTCTGGATTCAGCTTTAAAGCTGCAATGCCTGAATGCCATGACCCGTATATTAAATACTGTTCATTTTGTGGGGTTTCAATAAATGTTGGATCGATAGCATTGAATTTAAAATATCCACTCCAATCATTTCCGTTCGTTCTGGTATAGGTTTCCAAACCATCTGCCACAGAGCAAACGACCATCCCTTTATCTGTCCAGATATTCGATGCCAAATCATTGGTTTCCATTAAACCAATAAACGCACGCTCTGTCCATGAGGTATTAAAATCACTTCCAACAATAGGATCAATAACCACGATACTATAATACATTCTGAATTTATCGCCTACTTTTCTAACACACGGCGCCCAATAACCATACTCTGGATTTTCAATGGCTGGTAAAGCCGGATCCATTTTAGCACGCATGCTATTTAAAGTATCCTTTACCCAAACAGGAGCTGAAGTCATCGTACTACCTCGATATTCCCAGTTTACCAAATCTTTCGATCTTCTGTGATGAAAATGACCGTGACCGTCATGTGCATTGCCATAAGACGCATCAGTTTGGTACATGTAATAATACTCACCATCTTTTACCACCGATGGGTCATGTACATTTGCCAAATTCCATTGGGAACGACTACTCCACGAAGCTATCGATGAATAATTATCAGAATATGTTGGTCCGTTAAATGTTTCAACTACAGGAGGTTCATAACCACACTCAACAGCATTTTCTACCGAACCTGTATAGGTTCCTCCATTACCATCGGCATAGGTTATAATTTGTGTAGTTCCGTTACATTCTTTACTAATAACTGTCCCTGCTTTTTCAAAGTTTTCGCTATCATCCTTAGAACAGCTCATTATCGTTAAAGCCACTAAAAATAGAATTCTTAGAGCTTCAACCTTAAATGTTTCACACCTTTTCATAAGCTTGAGTATTATTTTCCCTCTAGCATCACAACAGAGAAAGGAGGAATGGTTACAGTAAGCTTATTCTTTTTTAATTTGAAATCTTTGAAGTCTTCAACCTTAACTGTTGAAGGATTATCAAATGTATTATGGTCTTGCAGTTTTTTAGAGGCTACAATATTCGCCGTAAAATCTTTTACATCTAAATTAGTACAATCAATTTCTATGATGTTTTCTTTTTTAGAATCGATATTTACCAGTGAAATATGCACTAATCCGTCTTTATCTTTTGAAGCTGAAGCTGAAATAGCAGGAAGTGATTCTCCGTTAAAAGTATACTTTGGTGACTCGAATGAAAGTGGTAACAATTTCGCATCCTGATGCGCTGTATACATTTTCATAACGTGATATGTTGGCGTTAGCAACATCTTTTCATCCTTGGTTAAAATCACCGCCTGTAATACATTAACCGCTTGCGCCAGATTAGCCATTTTAATTCTGTCTGCTCTTTCATGAAGCATATTTAATGTTAACCCCGCAATCATGGCATCACGCATAGAATTTTGCTGATAGGCAAATCCTGGGTTTGTACCTTCTTCAACGGCATACCAACTTCCCCATTCATCAACCACTAAAGCCACTCGTTTTTTAGGATCATATTTATCCATGATGGCAATATGATTATCTAAAATTTCGCTGGTTTTTAAACAGGTTTTCATGATTGAGAAATAATCAGACTCATCAAATTTTGTTGCCGAGCCTGACGGTGGCCATCCTGTACGTGTATAATAATGTACTGAAAGTCCCCACATCATGTGATGTGGTACATCTCTCATCATTACTTCGGTCCAGCGGTAATTATCAGCATCGGCACCCGAAGCAATTCTTTTAATATCTATTCCAGGATAGTTTCTGGCATAAGTCGCATATTGTCTGTACAAATTGGCGAAAAACTCTGGTGTCATATTACCTCCGCAACCCCAACTTTCATTTCCAATACCCCAGTATTTCACACGCCAAGGTTCTTCTTGCCCGTTCGCTTTTCTCCATTGCGCCATGCTGGTATTACCATCGTAATTACAATACTCGACCCAATCGTTCAATTCTTCAACCGTTCCACTACCTACATTTCCAGCAAGGTAAGGCTCAGCACCAAGCAACTCACAAAGTTCTAAAAACTCATGAGTTCCAAAACTGTTATCCTCTTCAACCATACCCCAATGGGTATTTACAATAACAGGTCTGTCTGCTTTAGGGCCAACGCCATCCTTCCAATGATATTCATCGGCAAAACAACCACCCGGCCAACGTAAATTAGGAATCTTTAATCCTTTAAGCGCTTCAACAATGTCGTTTCTAATTCCATTTGTATTTGGTATGTCACTATCTTCTCCTACATAAAAACCATCGTAAACAGAGCGCCCTAAGTGCTCGGCAAAATGCCCGTAAATATGTTTGCTAATTACTGGGGCATTATCATCCACCTGAATGGTTATAGAAGTTGTATTATCTTGCGCATTTAAACCCGATGTAGCCATTAAAAATAAGGCTAGGGGTTTTAATAGTTTAGTTTTTAAAGCTGTCATTAGTTGTTGGTATAAATTTTATACATTTTTCTCTACAAACACATTAAGTGTTCAATGTACACTTACAAATAAATCAAAAAAAGTTAATATATCCAAGACTGAGAGGCAAATAACTGTAACATTAACATTTATAAATTAATGTTTTATATGTACTTGTTTATTGATATGTGTACTTTATTAAAAATCATATGGCAAGTCTCAACCTTACTTGCCATATGAAAATTAACTAACTCAAATATTAAGTCCTACACAGGTTTAGTATCCTAAGTTTTGTGTTGTTCCCGGGTTATTATCAATTTCTAACTGCGGAATCGGGAAAAACTCTCTTCCTTCAGAATATGTGGCATACTCGGCATCTCTAGACTTTAACCAATTTAATTTATTAGTGTCTTCTAACCATCCCCAGCGACGTATATCATCGAAACGGTGCCCTTCCAGTGCAAACTCTAAAAAGCGTTCGTGACCAATTTGCTCACGCATTTCTGCCTGGCTCATTCCTGGTTTTGTAACACTTAAATCCGGCAGATTTACACGATCTCTAACCTCTTGAATATAGGTATATGCTGATGCCGTAGCTCCGGTTTCATTTAAGGTTTCGGCATACATTAACAACACATCAGAATATCGCATTAAACGCTCGTTAATTCCTGAACGCCAATCGTATTCATTAGCATATTCTCCATCCGAATTTTGATATTTTCTACAGAATAAATCATTTAAATCTGATGGATTATTACCATAAAATGTTGCAAAATCCTGTCCGTACAACATCATACCTCCTGGTTTATTATAAAACATTGTGGCATCTAATCGCGGATCGACCTCTCCAGAAATCGTCGACTCTTCATGAAATTCATTAAATAAAGTCCATGTAGGCTGTACATCGGTCCAACCAAAAGCTCTAGGTCCGTAAGTAATTGCTCTTGCCGAAGTTTTTCCCCAACCTGATTGTGGCGCACCACCCCAGCCTAAGTCTACACCGCCAGCTTCACGACTAAACTGAACCTCGAAAACAGATTCTGAATTGTTTTCATTTTTATCGGTGAAATTATCGCGGTAGTTAGATACTAATGCATATACATTTAAATCAATCACCGCTTTAAAAGCATCTCTTGCATTAGTAAAGTCCTGTGTAAACAAATATGCTTTTCCTAAATAGGCTAAAGCTGCCCCTTTGGTTGCACGTCCCACTTCACCTAAATCTAAACCAGAAATGCCGCTGGTATATGACACAGGTAACATATCTGCAGCCGTTTTAAAATCTTCGATAACCTGAGCCCAACCTTCAGCTTCGGTCTTTTGCGGATAAAAAGCTGCTAACTCAACAGGAACCGGTACATTTTTAAACATGTTTACGGCATGGAATAAATATAAGCCTCTTAAAAAGTAAGCCTGACCTAAAATTCTGTTTTTTAATGCTTCATTTTCCATAGCAATTCCAGGTACTTTATCTAACACTTGGTTAGCACGATAAATGCCCTGATAATACGTTTCGTAAGCCCATCCATAAATGGCGGCATCTGCTACGTTTGAATTAAATCGCCCTACGTTGTACATCGCTCCCCATGGGCTATTACTTCTACAATCGTCTCCTTTTAAATCTAATAATAAAGGCGTACTTCTCATATATGTTCCGTCGGTAAGCAAACTACCGTAAGCTGCATTTACACCTTGAAGCGCATCTTGGTCATCGGCCCAAAACGAATCTACTGCATCGTTATTTGGATCTACTTGTATTAAATCATCCTCTGCCACACAACTGCTAATCACGATTGATAAGGAAAGGAAAAGTGATACATATTTAAACTTTATATATTTCATTTTAATTTCTTTTTTAATTATTAATTACTCCTTAAAAACCTACTTGAACACCTAAAGAAATCGTTCTTGGATTCGGAAAAGACCCTCCATCATAACCTCTGGAGAACAACCCATCATTACTATTAAAATCGGGATCGTAACCACGATAATTACTAATAGTAAATACGTTTTGAGCATTAATATATACTTTCGCTTCCTGTAAAACACCATTCGCTCCAACCGGGATTTTATACCCTAATTCTATATTCTGAAGTTTCAAATAATCGGCATTTTCAACAAAGCGGTTAGAATCTCTAAGATTTGCATTCGGATCACCAATTATTGGGCGAGGTACATTAGTATCTGTATTTGTTGGTGTCCAGTAATCCAACATATCGGTATGGTGATTGGTATATTGCCCAATCATTAAATTACGATATAGCCCGTTGAAAGCTTTATGTCCTCCTGCTCCCTGGAAGAAGAATGATAAATCGAAATTTTTATAATTACAGCTAAAGTTTAATCCGTAGCTGTACTTTGGAATGGTAACACCCTGATAGGTTCTATCCTGATCGTTAATAATGCCATCGGCTGCGTCAGGTATACCATCGCCATCGGTATCAACGGTTAATTGATCTTTAAATTTAATATCACCAGCCGCAGCACCAATTTGTGTTGGTGAGCTTGCTACCTCCTCGGCAGATTGGAAAATTCCATCTGTCTCATAAGCAAAAATTTCGCCTATAGATCGTCCGACTTCGGTTTTTGAAGCAGCCCCATATATTGGGTTTCCATCAAGACCTATTTGTAACACTTCATTTTTAAGGGTTCCTAAATTGGCCGAAATGTTATACTGAAATTCACGAGCATTGTTACTGTATGAGGCTGTAAATTCGAATCCTTTATTCTCTACAGCTCCAGCATTTGTGGTGATACTCGCTGGAAATGCCCCAGTTGAATATGGTAATGGAACTCCAATTAATAAATCGGTAGATTTTTTCACATAATACTCTCCGGTAACCTCCAATGCGTTTTTAAAAAACCCTAATTCAACAGCTGCATTGGTAGTTTTTGTAATCTCCCAGTGCACATCCGGATCTAACGAACTTACAACAGTTGTTCCCGGTGCTAATTCGTTATTAAAGTTGTAACTCGCAAATTGGTTAGTAGTAGTTGCAAAGAAATATGGAGGAATAGTATTGTTTCCTAACTCACCGTAACCACCTCTTAATTTTACAGTGCTTAACCAATCTGGTAAGGTTATAAAATGCTCGTTACTAAGTTTCCAAGCTCCTGAAAATGAATAGAAATTACCTTTATTGTTTGTCTCACTAAATAATGAAGTTCTATCCTGTCTGAAGTTTGCAGTAATTAAATAACGATCGTCGTAAGAATAGTTTAATCTGCTTAAATATGAAATTCCAGTAATGGTACTTTCATATTCTCCGGTACTTGTTGCATCGGCATACTCCAAATGACTAATCGTTCCTGGTTCGTAGCCAACTCCTCTGGACCAATGGTTATAATATTCATTACGTTCCTGAATTAACCCACCTAAAACCGTAATATTATGCTTTCCTAACTCGACATTATAGGTTAACAAGTTATTTAAAAATGTTCTGGTTTGATTTCCTGTAGACACATCCAAAGATGCTTCATCGTTGGTAGTAATATAATACCAACCTAAATCGCTTGGTGGAATAAACGTTCTGTTTTTCCAGTCTAGTCGATCAAAACTGGCATCTAATTTATATTTTAAGCCTTTTACAATCTCTACTTCAGCCCAAACATCGCCAATAAAACGATTTCTTCTGGCCGTATTATCTATTAAGTTATTATACCCAATAGCATTCATGGAGATCGCACGTTGGGTTAAATTATCGGTACCGCCGTAACCCCCTAATCGATTTTCATCATACACCGGCATGGTTGGAATGGCCCCTACGATATCTGAAATTGCCGACTGTCCTGCCAGATATTCATTAAAGTTTTCTTTACCTGAATCGGTATACCCTAACTTAGCTCCATACTTGAATTTTCCTTTTTGACCATTCAAATTCAGATTGGTTGATATTCTTTCGTAGTCTTGTGGAGAATCAACATAACTGCTGTTTTTAAAGTAATCAAGATTTAAATTATACCCTAAACTTTCGGCTCCACCATTGAAACTTACCGAATGGTTTTCTATGTATCCGGTTTTAAAAGCCGCATCCTGCCAATCGGTATTAACATCACTAATATAAGCGGCATTGTTTGGGTCGTTACCCGGCGCAATGCTTAATCCTGCATTCACCTCGGCAGCACTTGTAATATTCTGATAGCCTTCTCTATCGGTTACCGACCATGTATTTGCTACATTTTGAATACCAAATAACGATTTAAGCTTAATATTAAATTGTCCTGCTTTTCCTTTTTTGGTTGTGATAATCACAACTCCGTTAGCACCACGAACACCATAAATAGCAGCAGCCGATGCATCTTTTAATACCTGCATAGACTCGATATCTCCAGGAGCAAAATCGAATGGACTGTCTACAATCATTCCATCAATAACAAATAGCGGATTGTTATTACTAAATGAATTAACCCCTCTGATTTTTATATTGACAAATCCACCTGGCTCTCCGGAAGATTGCACTGTTACTCCGGCAACCTGACCTTGTAACATTTTTGCGGCATCATATGTTACTGTCTTTTTAGCTTCATCGACATCTACAACACTTACAGATCCAGTTAAATCTGACTTTTTCTGTGTCCCATAACCAACAACAACAACCTCATCTAATGCTGCGGCATTTTCTCTTAACATGATAGTTAAAGATGTTTTTCCTTCTAAGGATACATCTCTGGTTGTATACCCAACATATGATACTATAAGCACAGCATCAGCATTGGAAACGGTTAAAGTAAACTTCCCGTCAAAATCGGTTTGGGTCCCCGTATTTGTTCCCTTAACAATAATATTTGCTCCCGGCAACGGTAACCCTGAACCATCGACTACAGAACCTGAAATTTGAATGCCCTGAACGTCATCTAAAATTAGCTCTGTTCTTTTCTTTATAACAATGGTGTTATTCTTAGACACTTCAAAGTTTAAATTATTGGCATCTAAACTTTCGTTAAGCAAATCCTGTATTTTAACCAGTCCCTTTTTTAAATGAACTTTTGGCGTGTTTTTAAATAAATCTTTCGGGTAAATAAAATGATAATCGGTTTGTTCCTTAATTATTTTGAACACCTTGTCTACACTTACTACTTCATCCTTGCTGATAAATACTTCTTCTTGAGAAAAAACGTTAACTGAATTCAAACTGAAAACAGTGGTACATAATAAGAAGATAAATGCTCTCATAATAAACAATAGCAGCCGTTTTCGCGTACGCGAACGGTCCGTAATTAATTTAATTTTCATAATTTAGTTGTTGGATTAGTTAAACATTAGTTTTAATTAATTTAGTTTAGGAGAGACGAAGTTCGATACCGCCAAATGTCAAAACTTCGCTCTCTTTTTTTATTTTAAAATGATGGTCTTATCGTTTATTTGGTAATCGGAAATGATTCCGAAATTTTGAATGGTTTTAAGAATCTCAAGGATATCCTGATTCTTACCTAAAACCCCAATAAATTCTTCCTTTTCAAGAGCTTTATTTTCGAAAATTACATCGGTATCATACCATCTGGATAGTACCGTCATAATTTCTTTTAGGTTTTTATTTTCAAAGCTGAAGATACCTTCTCTCCATGAAATTTCATTATACACATCAACTTCATACACTTTAAATGTATTGGTTTGTAAATCGAGGTTGGCCTGCTGACTTGGTTTTAAAAACTCTTTTTTGTCATTAAAACCAACCTCTACTTTACCTTCAACCAAAGTCGTGTATATATTAAATTCTTCCTTATATGCTTTTACATTGAATTCTGTTCCTAAAACCTTAATCTCCTGTTCATTGTTATAGACTTTAAACTTAGAACCTTTATTTTCGGTACTTGGGGACACATCAAAATAAGCTTCACCATATATTAATTCAACCTTACGTGTATCACCCTCTACAAAACTTACCGGGTATTTTAATTGTGATTCTGAATTTAACCACACTTTAGTACCATCTGAAAGTTCAACATAAAACTGTCCTCCGCGTGGAATGGTTAAATAATTATAAGCGAGTTGTCCCTTTTTCGAATCCGGCTTTTTATAAACTAAATTTTCACCATCACTATTGGCATTCTCTCCCTCGAACGAAGTCCCTTCTCCTAATTCTACATGTGTACCATCTTCCAGAGTTAATGTTGCCTTATCAGAACCTATTTCAATATTATTTACAATAATTTGAGGAGTTTCATCTGGAGTATAATTTTGTTTGATTAAGAACCCTATGGCTAAGAATGTTACTAAAACAGCCGCCGCCGCATAATACCAATTCATTCTTTTAACTGGTTTTGATATTTTCTTTTTAACCAGTTGCCAATCCGCTTCTTTATCAATTTTACTTGATAATACCTCTCTATTCTCAATGGCTTCCTTATTCGTTAATTCGTTTAGAATATAAGCTCGATCCTCTTCAGAGAAAAGCTCTGTTTTAAGCAACTTTTTTGGAGTCCTATTGTTTAATAAAGACTTTGCAGTCTTGTTTGATAGTTTAAATATTTTATTGAAAACTGACATTTAAAATATGCTTTATTAACCTAATTATATGCTTATTTAACTATAAGACGATAAAGTTTCTTGGGAGGGTTAAAAAAATTTTACTTTTTTTTAGAAATTAAAAAAAACGCCCTTAGCAAATCATTATAAATTATTGATTTACAATAAAAAGCATCAAAAAATTACGGTAGTAATAAAATATTATTCTAAAGCAAAAGAGATAAAAAGAAAGTACTCTTTAAGAATAGGTTTCAACTTTTTATAAGCTATTTTCTTTTGTGCCTTAACTGTATTCACCGAAATATTTAGTTCGTTAGCGATATCCTGATTACTATAATCCTGAATACTTAATAGTAATATTTCGGCGCACTTTTTTGGTAAAGTGGCAATAGCCTGATGTATAATTTTAGAGGTTTCCTGCACAGCAACTTCCCTCATAAAAAAAGGTTCGGTTTCTAATTTTTGAATATCAGCATCACTTAGCTTATTTGTAGACTTGTAGGTTTTACTTTTAAGATAATCCAGGCATTTATTTTTTACAGAAGTGTATAAATATGTTTTAATGCTATTTTCACTTTTAAAGGTAATTTTATCTTCCCATATTTTCACAAAGACATCCTGTACAATATCTTTTGAAAGTTCTAAATCGCCAATATACTTATGGGCAAACAAACACAAAGACATGTACTGATCATCAAAATACGCCTTAAATTCCTTCAAGCTAATGCTATGCATTTACTACAACTATTAATCTGGAAATTAAATTACTTTATTAAAGTTAGACAAGTTTTCTTTAACACGTTTACTTCTTTTCAAAAAAAGAACGTGTCTTAAAAAGTCTTTCAAATATAATTAAAATGCTGAGTGTAATTCTAATTTAAACTTTAGGCATAAAAAAACTCCAAGGCATAACCTTGGAGTTTTGTGGAGAATACCGGGCTCGAACCGGTGACCTTTTGGCTGCCAGCCAAACGCTCTAGCCAACTGAGCTAATCCCCCTCATTTATTTTAGACCACTTAATACCAATACCGGTATTGAGCTATAAAATTCCTTTTTCAAAATTATATTTTTTTCCCAGGCTTTCACAAAAAATCCGCGTTTACGTCTTACAACGCAAAGCATATCTGGCTGATTTGCCTGAAAATGTTCCAACACACCTTGATAAGTTGTTGCATTTACCGTTTTTGAAGTAGAATCTACTAAAGCTTTTAAATCGTCGTTTAAAATAAAATCGCCTTCACCATAAAACGGTGTTTTCACCAATAATAAATTTACTACCGATTTAAATTGTTCCTTAACCGATTTCAGCGGATTTAAAACATCATCTTTTTTAATAATAGCCGACTTCACCGCAAACAAAATATTAGACACCGGCTCGAACTTATAACCTTCAGGAACAATTAAAGCAGGTATTTGGGTATGCTTTATAATTTTACCCGATGTTTTTCCTAAATATACTTCATCACTTATTGACGTTGTACGAGGTTCTATTAAAATTAAATCGATATCACCAACTTTACAAGCCAACTCCAGAGTATCAATTAATTTCCCTTTAAATGTCTTAATAACTATTTCAACATTTTTAGTGTCTATTTGAGATACCAAATCTGTTAAATAGGCTTTACTCTCTCGTTCAATAATATCATCAACTTTTAGCATTGTTCCTGCTTTTGTGTACACATTATACACTTGCACCACGTATAGCTTCGCGCCAAAAGCCTGAGCAAAATCTACAGCATACTGCAAATTACTTAAGGCATTTGATGACGATCCAACAGGAACCAGAATATTTTTCATATTGATGATTTTTGAAGTTTAAATTTAATATAATTATTGAAAAACGAGCGCAAATGTAAAACATTTTACATCACACTAAACCGAATTATAACATTCCGTTAAGACCAATTATTAATTCATAAATTCTAAACCATTAAAAATTACGACCTTTGCCATTCGTTTACGCTGAAAATTTATGAATCAAAACCTAAGCTTTAAACATATTAATAAACTGGCCATTCCTGCTTTAATTGCCGGAATCTCTGAACCCATTCTCTCTATTACCGATACAGCTATTGTTGGAAACATGGAAGTCAACGCTACCGAATCTCTTGCTGCTGTAGGTATTGTGGGCACTTTTATTTCGATGCTTATTTGGGTTTTAGGCCAAACCAGAAGTGCTATTTCCTCAATCGTATCTCAATATGTTGGTGCCAATAAGGTAGAAAAAATTAAAAACCTTCCGGCGCAGGCGATATTCATAATCACATCGCTTAGCATCATTATTATCATAACAACGTTTCCTTTTACAAACACCATTTTCAAACTCTATAACGCCTCCGGCTTAATTTTAGATTACACCGCAGAATACTACAAAATTAGAGTCTTCGGATTTCCGTTTACCTTATTTTCTATTGCTGTGTTCGGCACCTTCAGAGGTTTACAAAACACCTACTACCCTATGATTATTGCCATAGTCGGGGCTTTAACCAATATAGTATTAGATGTCGTTCTGGTATTTGGTATTAATAGTATCATCCCTGCTATGAATATAAAAGGTGCTGCTTACGCCAGTCTTATTTCTCAAGGCATCATGGCTATACTTTCGGCGTATTACCTGTTAAAGAAAACCGACATTCCTTTAAAGCTAAGTTTTCCTTTTAACCATGAAATCAAAAGGTTCATAATTATGATTCTTAATTTATTCGTGAGAACCCTGGCGCTTAACGCCACACTTTATTTTGCCACAAGATTTGCAACGAGTTACGGAACGGCTTATATCGCGGCTTATACCATTGCCATAAACCTATGGTTCTTTGGTGCGTTTTTTATCGATGGCTATGCCAGTGCAGGCAATATATTATCAGGAAAACTTTATGGCGGCAAAAATTATAAAGATCTTATGACTTTAAGCAATAAACTTATTCGATACGGTGTTGTCGTTGGTATTATCCTAGGCATCATCGGAGGAATAGGTTACTACCCATTAGGCCATTTATTCTCAAAGGATCCTCAAGTTTTAAACTTGTTTTATAATTCCTTTTGGATTGTACTCATCATGCAACCCTTTTGTGCATTAGCCTTTATATTTGACGGGATGTTTAAAGGACTTGGTATGATGAAATATTTAAGAAATATCCTCTTATTTTCCACTTTCATCGTCTTTATTCCTATTCTGTTCTTACTAGACAGTTTAGGCTATAAACTTCATGCTATTTTTATAGCCATGACCTTTTGGATTATCTCCAGAGGGTTTCCTCTTATTCTCTTTTTCAGAAAAAAGTTCCTGACCCTGTCTCAAAACTCTTAAATTTGTTCGACAATCAATAATTATATGAATTTATTCATGACATTTTTACTTCAAGTAGATATTGAGGATAAAATAAAAAATGCCCCAGACAAAGGTTACGAAATAGGTGTCTTTATAGGTACCATGCTTCCCTTTATTGTACTTGTACTTATTGCATATACCATATACGCGTACAACAAAAAAAAGAATCAATAATTTTAGGCTACTTTTTCAAAAAGTGTACCTTTAAAAACAAATTTAAACCTTTAAAATTATGGGCAACAGACTGTTTTTAATATTAGCTATCGTGTTAGTCATCATCTACGTTTACAACCGCAGAAAAAGACGCTAATTATCTTGTTTTTAACCAGCCGGTTATACTTAAACGCTCGGTATTAACCACTTTTACTTCGTGTTCAATAATCTGGCTTTCAAAAATAACCATACGACCAGGGAACGGATAAATTACTTTTTCAGTTTCCTGTCCGTTTTCATCTAAATACAACACCAACTCACCACCATTTTCAGGCAACCAGCCATCTTCGTTTAAATAACAAACTATCGATAATTTTCGGCGGTCGTCATTTTGAAACGTATCTATATGGCGTTTATAAAAGGTATTTTGTGGATAGACCGCATAGTGGAATTCCTTCTGCAAAATTCCCATAAAGCAGGTTTTATTTAAATACCCTACCAGGTCGTTTACCTTATTAAAAAACACCTGTTCTACAATATCTGCTTTTGCCTCGTCTATCCATAAAATCATGTCACCACGAATCGATTTTTCGATGGTTTCGTTTACTCGATTTCCAATAGCCGCTTTTTTAAAAGCATCTTCCTCGTGCTTATTAATAAGCGACTGTCTTAGCAGATCGACTTCCTCGTGTGTAAAGAAGTTTTCTACTATACTAAATTGTTGGGTTGAGATGTCCGAAATAATCTGTTCGTATAACGGATTTTCAACAAAATCAATAGCCTCAAAAAGTTGACTCATAAATAATTAAGACATAAAAACTATCAATCCTGAGTGGATAAAAGCGCGCAAATGTAAACTAAAATCTAATTGCTTTTACAAAATGAATATCTTTGTATTAAATTTTTTTATTTTGATGACCTATATCCGCATAACAAAACTGTTTTCTTTCGAAACTGGACACGCCCTTTACGGGTACGATGGTAAGTGTAAAAATGTACACGGGCATAGCTATAAACTATCTGTAACTGTATTTGGCAAACCCATTTCAGACAAAAACAATGTAAAATACGGCATGGTTATAGACTTTGGAGACCTTAAAAAAATTGTAAAAGAGGAAATTGTAAATGTCTTCGATCACGCCACGGTTTTTAACAAAAATACACCTCATGTCGAGTTGGCTAAAGAACTTGAAGATCGCGGCCACAATGTGCTTTTAGTAGATTACCAGCCAACCAGCGAGATGATGGTAATCGACTTTGCAAAAAAAATTATGAAACGTCTGCCAGAACACATTACGCTACACTCGCTAAAACTTCAGGAAACAGATAGTTCGTACGCCGAGTGGTATGCTAACGACAACCTATAGGGCGTTACCCTCCACTATGTTTCGGGTCGGGCTTTGCACACTCGCTTTTAAACTTTTTACAAAAGTATAAAGAGCTCAAACAATTGCTTCAAATGCGAAGCATTCACGATTTCCAGATAAATAAGAATACATGAGCAATCCCTAACGTAAGCACAAAACAAGAAACATGAATAAAGCGATTCCTGCCTTTGCAGGAATTATTATATTTACAACATGCAAATTCCAGAAGGAAAAAAAATATATTTCGCCTCAGACAACCATTTAGGCGCACCCACAGCAAAAGACTCATTACCACGCGAAAAAAAATTCGTTGCCTGGTTAGATGAAGTCAAACACGATGCTGCGGCTATTTTTTTGTTAGGCGATTTATTCGACTTCTGGTTCGAGTACAAAACCGTAGTACCAAAAGGGTTTACCAGAACATTAGGCAAACTCGCCGAAATAACAGACTCGGGTATTCCCGTTTACTTTTTTGTTGGTAATCACGACTTGTGGATGAACGGCTATTTCGAAGAAGAACTTAATATTCCCGTTTACCACAAACCACAGGAATTCACCTTTAACAATACCAAGTTTTTTATTGGTCATGGTGATGGTTTAGGTCCGGGCGATAAAGGTTATAAACGCATGAAAAAAGTGTTTACCAATCCGTTTTCAAAATGGTTATTTCGTTGGTTACACCCCGATTTAGGCGTTAAGTTAGCGCAATATATGTCCGTAAAAAACAAACTCATTTCGGGCGACGAAGATGCTAAATTCCTTGGCGAGGATAACGAATGGCTGGTACAATACTGCAAACGCAAATTAGAAACCAAACACCGCGATTACTTTATTTTTGGTCACCGTCATTTACCATTAGAAATCGATTTAAACGAGCAATCGAAATACATTAATCTTGGCGATTGGATTTCATATTACACTTATGGCGCTTTTAATGGGAAGGAATTCGAATTAAAAGTTTTTAATCCAAAATAACGT
The DNA here is from genome assembly GCF_032926325.1 of Aestuariibaculum lutulentum. Lineage (NCBI taxonomy): Bacteria > Pseudomonadati > Bacteroidota > Flavobacteriia > Flavobacteriales > Flavobacteriaceae > Aestuariibaculum > Aestuariibaculum lutulentum. Next base: position 1,543,228 of record NZ_CP136709.1, on the reverse strand, counting down.
AAAAAAAAACCTAAGCAGTACAATTTATGGTTGGTATTCTATTCATCTTTATTGTACTTTTTGGTATCTATGCCGTTGTTTCAACACGACGTAAAAAACCAAGTCAATTTCCAAAACCCTGGCATAACATTTTACTACAACATGTCATTTTTTATAAAGGCTTAAAACCAAACGAACAGCAACGATTTCAAAACAGAATGATGCTGTTTTTAAGTGAAGTTTATGTTGAAGCTGTTGGCTTTCAATTGGAAGACCTTGATAAAATTCTTGTTGCGGCAAGTGCCGTTATTCCCGTATTTTACTTCCCCGAATGGCATTATAATAATTTAAGTACCGTTTTAATTTATCCTGATCATTTTAACGAAGATTTTGGATACAAACAAACCGAAAAAAAACGACAAATTGCAGGTGTAGTTGGTAGCGGGCGCTTAAAAAATCAAATGATTTTATCACGAAAAGCACTCTATGAAGGATTTGATAGTAAACGCGATAATTTCAACACAGGCATCCACGAATTTATTCATTTAATTGATAACTCCGATGGAATAACCGATGGCGTACCGGAAGCTTTAATTCAACACCCTTATGTTATTCCGTGGTTAAAAACCATTCACAAAGAAATGGAAGCTATAAATAACAATACCTCGGATATTAGAAATTATGGTGGCACCAACGAAGCCGAATTTTTAGCTGTTGCTTCAGAGTATTTCTTTGAACAACCGGAACGTATGAAAGTAAAGCACCCCGATTTATATGAAATGCTAAAAATGTGTTTTCATACTAAAGAAATAAGCTAAAAAAAATAAGTCCTCTCAATAATTATCATGGTGTAGCTTGATTTAAGAAGCAGCATGTTCTTCCAGATCTTTGGTTAAGTCAAGTTTTCTAAAAGATGGAGAAACTAAAGCTGTAGAAATTACAGTAATTAACGTCATAGTTCCGCCAAAAACAACTGCTGTTACCGTCCCCATAAGTCTGGCGGTTAAACCACTCTCAAAAGCCCCTAATTCGTTTGAAGATCCAACAAACATCGAGTTTACCGATGATACGCGTCCGCGCATATTATCAGGTGTTTTAATTTGCAAAATGGTTTGACGAATTACCATGGAAACCCCATCGGTTACTCCGCTAAAAAATAAGGCTACTACCGACACCCAAAATATGGATGACAATCCGAAAACGATAATACAAAGTCCGAAACCAAAAATAGCTCCTAACAATTTCATTCCGGCATTCTTACTAATAGGAATATAGGCCGTTACCAGCATGGTTAAAAAAGCACCAATGGCCGGAGCAGCACGAAGCACGCCAAAACCTTCACTCCCCACTTTTAAAATATCTTGTGCAAAAACCGGTAATAAGGCAATCGCACCACCAAACAATACCGCAACCATATCTAAAGTTAAAGCGCCCAAAATGGCTTTGGTTTTAAATACAAAACGAACACCTTCCTTTAAACTTTCAACCACAGGTTCTCCAATTTTAGGGTTTAAAATAGGTTTCGGTTTAATTTGAAGTAAGATGATTAGCGATAAAATAATCAATCCGAAAATGATACAAAGCGACCAATGCACACCAATCCAGCTAATCGCAAACCCACCAAAAGCAGGCCCCAAAACCGCTGCCATTTGCCAGGTAGAACTGTTCCAGGTTGCAGCGTTAGGATAAACTTTTTTAGGCACTAATAACGCAACTAAGGAAAAAATCGTTGGTCCGAAAAACGATCGCAAAAAACCACCAAAAAACACCAACGCATAAATGCTATACAAAATGGTTTTAGTAGACCAGCCGTCTACCACTTTTGGCCAGGTTAATAAAAACAAACCCAAGCTAATTAATGAAAATGCAGAAATACATTTGGCTAACAAATTTCGTTTTTCATTCTGGTCTACAATATGACCTGCAAACAAGGCCATGGTAAACGCCGGAATAATTTCCATTAACCCAATAACGCCCAACGATAGCGGATCTTTGGTTAAGCTATACACCTGCCATTCGATAACAATAAATTGCATCGTCCAACCAAAAACCAACACAAACCGAAGTAATAAAAATATATTAAACTCCCGGTAACGTAGCGCCGCGTATGGGTCTTTTTTAGTCATGATTTACTTGATATCTCTTAATTTAAGTTGTAAAGATACATTGCCTTGCCATTCGTTTTCATCAATGGAATACACGGCGTCAAAGGGCGCCTGACTGGAGATAATATCCATTTTTTCACCTAAACCAAAACCAATACCCACAATAGGATTAGAATCGGATTGTTTTACGGTAACACGCAAATGCGTTTGGTCTGCTCCAACGCGTTTTCCCCAACCGGTATCCATTAAATTTGCTGTCATAAAAACAGGCGTCATATTACTTGGACCAAATGGTGCAAACTGCTTTAATATTCGGTAGAATTTAGGGGTGATATCGTTTAAATTAATTTGAGCATCAATTTTAATTTCAGGAACCAACAGACTTCTGTCTATGGTTTTAGTAACCTCATCTTCAAAAGCCTGTTTAAAGGCTTCATAATTTTCTTCTTTAAGGGTTAAACCCGCTGCATATTTATGGCCACCAAACTGTTCAATATGTTCGCTGCATGCCTCTAAAGCATTGTACACATCGAACCCCACCACCGAGCGCGCCGATGCCGCTAACTTATCACCGCTTTTAGTAAACACCAAAGTTGGCCGATAATAGGTTTCTGTTAAACGTGAGGCTACAATACCAATAACGCCTTTATGCCAGCTTTCATGGTATACCACCGAGGTGATTCGGTCCTCCTCTTTATTGTCTTTAATCTGTTCTAAGGCCTCTTCTGTAATTCGTCTATCAGTTTCACGACGATCTTCATTATAGGCATTTATTTCCTCAGCATATTTGGTAGCCAAAGCTTCATTTTCTTCAGCTAATAAAGTCACGGCATAATTACCGTGTTTCATGCGTCCGGCAGCATTAATTCGTGGTGCAACTGTAAAAACGACATCAGTAATCGTTAGTTCATTTTTCTTATTTACCTGATCGATAAGCGCTTTAATTCCGGGTCTTGGAAAAGCATTAATCACTTTCAATCCATAAAAAGCCAAAATCCTGTTTTCGCCCGTTATCGGTACAATATCGGCACCAATCGCTGTGGCAACCAAATCTAAATATCCAACTAAATCCTCAAGGGTTTTCCCATCTCTATCAGCTAAAGCCTGAATGAGTTTAAAACCAACACCACAGCCACATAATTCTTTATACGGATATTCGCAATCTACACGCTTAGGATCTAATACAGCGGCAGCTTCCGGAATGGTATCGCCCGGTCTATGATGATCACAAATAATAAAATCGATGCCTTTTTCTTTAGCATATTCAACTTTATCAATCGCTTTAATACCACAGTCTAAAGCTACAATTAGTGTAAAATCGTTATCGCTGGCAAAATCGATACCTTTAAATGAAACGCCGTAACCTTCATCATAGCGATCTGGAATATAAGTCGCAACCTGCTCGCTTCGGGTTTTTAGATACAAACTCATCAAGGCTACCGAGGTTGTTCCATCAACATCATAATCGCCATAAACCAGAATATTTTCGTTATTAGCAAAGGCCTGTTCGATTCGGGCAACGGCTTTATCCATATCTTTCATAAGATACGGATTATGTAAATCGTTTAAATCGGGGCGGAAAAAAGCCTTCGCTTCATCAAACGTTTCAATGCCACGCTGTAATAACAACGTAGCAGTAATATCATCAACTTGAAGTGCTGTTTTTAAAACAGCTAATTTATTGTTTTCTGGCTTTGGTTTAATTGTCCACCGCATAGTCTGAAGTCTGTATAATCCATCCGTAAATGTTTACACATTTACACTTACAAAACTGCGAAACATTTCCATAACACCACAATTTTTTTCTAATTTAAATCAACAGCTTGAATTTTAAAAGAGGCTAACTTCATGAAAATCACAAAATATTACTCAGGTAAAATACAAGCCTTACTCAATCGCTTTAAACTGGCCTGCAACCCCTCTTCTAGAGTTTGTTGCATAACTTTGGAAGTGTCGTTATGACACTGTAAACAGGCACCAACAAACAACAAACGCTGTTGCTCTTTAACATTAAAAGGTCTGAAATTGGTTCGTGTAGATGTTGAAGCTTGCCCGTTGCCTTGCTTCATAAAAGGCACCCAGGCATCTTCAGGTAAACCATCATGCGGATTCAAGGCATATTCTGGGGTAAACACCCATTCTCCTTTTCCTTGATTTATATAATAAACCAAGTTTCCATTGCCATAGCCTAGAGTATAAGGGTTGGCATGGCATGATTTACAGTCGCGTACCGCTTTTGCGGTGGTATGTGTTGCATTTGGCGCAAAAAGCCTATGAAAAGATACATAGGTATCCGGATGCCCGCTATAACTTCCTTTGTCTATGGTCATGACCATCCCGGGAATTGCCGGTTCAATAATGTTTCCTTCCTCGTGTTCCCTCACACCCAATGCAGGTAATGATGCAGAAAACTCAGCCACATATTCCTTCCATTGACCTTTAACAAGCTTCTTATCCAACAAATCAAAAGCCTGTGCCTCATTGCCATCAAACTTATTATGACAACCAATACAGCGTGGTGTCCACGAGGAATGACAAGCACTACAACTCACATTTTTATGAGCATTATCGCGAGAACAAACCTCCGATTGCGGTGCTAAAGGATGTAATTTCTGGTCCTTTTTTCCTATTAAAAAGGCATTCCCCAAAGAATCTATATAGGTATTTATTAAAGGGTGTCCATCTTTTTCTGTTATTAATATTTCTTTGTCGGAATGCTCATATCCCCTGTGCAAATAAACCAATCGGCTTTCTCTATCAATGGAATTAAAAGGAACCGTACGAGGTTTAGATTTGAAATGGCAATCGCTGCATTGCAGAGTTACGGCATCTTCGGCATGTGCATAGGTCTTTCCATCTCCCATCACCTCATGCGAGGAATGACAATCTATACACAATAAGCCCTTGGTATGGTGCACATCTTCCTGTAACTTCTTATAAACCCTTTTATCTTCAAGAACTACATGTCCTTGGGTGTGAAGCAAATCAGATTCATCCAGTAAAGTTTCCTGAAGCCCTATATAATTGGTAGAAATTCTACTAGATCGGCTGTGACATCCAAAACAATGGGTATCATCCATAAACACATCACTGGAAGGGTGTACTTTTGGCAACTTTATTTTGTTAGAAGCTATATAGGTGTTAAGATCGGCTTTGGCCTGTTGTGAATAATTTAAATGACAGGCATTACACCCTCCTCCACGACTTAATTGGGTAATAGGGCCATAATCGGTTTTTTGAGCGCCCAAATGGCAATTGGCACATAAATCCCGTAAATGTTTATCGGCGGCAGAATACTGCAAATCTTTAATATGGTAATGGGCATTCAAACTATCGGATTCTCCAAACACAAATTTATCGACCGCCACCAAACCACTATTGGTCGTCATTAGGGAGTGCTCTACATTATGTAATTCGTTGATATGACATGTTCCGCAGGTTCTTTGGGCATCTATCAAGTTTCCGGGTATCAAAACCATACCCTTATGTGCTCCCGCTTTGTTAAAATCAGCTGTATTCCCTAGATGGCAATTGGCACAACCAATTAGTTCCGGATTATGGTATTCTGAAAACCCTTTGGTTTGCTGATGACACTGCAGGCAAGATTCTCCTTCGGATACGGCCTTACCTTCATATTGTACATC
>NZ_CP136709.1:0-32500 GCF_032926325.1 Aestuariibaculum lutulentum | reverse complement strand
AAATGTATGCTAAGTTGAAAAAACGCGGTTGAACTGCTTTGACAGCTAGGATGTTGGCTTGGAAGCAGCCATTCATTTAAAGAGTGCGTAACAGCTCACTAGTCGAGCGGTTCGGCATGGATAATAATCGGGCATAAGTATACTACCGAAGCTATGGATTTATAATTTATTATAACTGGTAGGGGAGCATTCTAACAGGGTTGAAGGTGTGATGTGAGTCATGCTGGACTGGTTAGAAAAGAAAATGTAGGCATAAGTAACGATAATGCGGGCGAGAAACCCGCACTCCGAAAAACTAAGGTTTCCTCAGCTATGCTAATCAGCTGAGGGTTAGTCGGGACCTAACGCGAACCCGAAAGGGGTAGTGGATGGACAACAGGTTAATATTCCTGTACCTGCTCTTATTAAAAGTGACGGAGGCGTAAATTTGGTGCGAACTGACGGAATAGTTCGTTGAAGCGAGTGGTAACACCGCGATAGTACACTAAGGCTTCGGCTGCAGTGATAATCCAGAGTAGCGACTTCCAAGAAAAGCGAGAGAAGCAGCCCGTACCCTAAACCGACACAGGTAGTTGGGATGAGTATTCTAAGGAGCTCGAGAGATTCATGGCTAAGGAATTAGGCAAAATAGACCCGTAACTTCGGGAGAAGGGTCGCCCCACTCCGGTGGGGCCGCAGTGAAAAGGTCCAGGCGACTGTTTATCAAAAACACAGGGCTATGCTAAATTGAAAGATGACGTATATGGCCTGACACCTGCCCGGTGCTGGAAGGTTAAGTGGAGGGCTTAGGAGTAATCCGAAGGTCTTAAATGAAGCCCCAGTAAACGGCGGCCGTAACTATAACGGTCCTAAGGTAGCGAAATTCCTTGTCGGGTAAGTTCCGACCTGCACGAATGGTGCAACGATCTGGACACTGTCTCAGCCATGAGCTCGGTGAAATTGTAGTATCGGTGAAGATGCCGATTACCCGCTGTGGGACGAAAAGACCCCGTGCACCTTTACTATAGCTTAGTATTGGTTTTGGATAAGTAATGTGTAGGATAGGTGGGAGACTTTGAACCGGGTTCGCCAGGATTCGGGGAGTCATTGTTGAAATACCACCCTTTGCTTATCTAGAGTCTAACCCTCGACGAGGGGACAGTGCTTGGTGGGTAGTTTGACTGGGGTGGTCGCCTCCAAAAGAGTAACGGAGGCTTCTAAAGGTACCCTCAGCACGCTTGGTAACCGTGCGTAGAGTGCAATGGCATAAGGGTGCTTGACTGAGAGACCTACAAGTCGATCAGGTTGGAAACAAGAGCATAGTGATCCGGTGGTTCCGCATGGAAGGGCCATCGCTCAAAGGATAAAAGGTACGCCGGGGATAACAGGCTGATCTCCCCCAAGAGCTCATATCGACGGGGGGGTTTGGCACCTCGATGTCGGCTCGTCACATCCTGGGGCTGGAGAAGGTCCCAAGGGTTGGGCTGTTCGCCCATTAAAGTGGCACGCGAGCTGGGTTCAGAACGTCGTGAGACAGTTCGGTCTCTATCTACAGTGGGCGTTAGAAATTTGAGTGGATCTGACTCTAGTACGAGAGGACCGAGTTGGACTAACCTCTGGTGTATCTGTTGTCGCGCCAGCGGCATTGCAGAGTAGCTACGTTGGGAAGGGATAAGCGCTGAAAGCATATAAGCGCGAAACCCACCACAAGATGAGATTTCTTTAAAGGGTCGTGGGAGATGACCACGTTGATAGGCTACAGGTGTAAAGGCAGTAATGTCATAGCCGAGTAGTACTAATAACCCATAGGCTTATTGTACGCCTGTTTTTTTTAAGAGTACAGATTTTTTAAATAGTATCTAACCGATATGGTTCTTTTTTCAATATGTTAAAATATTAGCGCGTGATGCGCGGTTGATGTAAGTTACACCAACCTAAAATTTAAGGTGATTATAGCGACGGGGCTCACCTCTTACCATTCCGAACAGAGAAGTTAAGCCCGTTAGCGCCGATGGTACTGCCATTTGTGGGAGAGTAGGTCGTTGCCTTTTTTGATCCTCAGTCTTATAGAATAGACTGAGGATTTTTTATTATATGCCTTGTGTAATGACAGAGACACGAGCCATGAAAGACTAGGTAGCTCAGCTGGTAGAGCATAACACTTTTAATGTTAGGGTCCTGGGTTCGAACCCCAGCCTGGTCACAAAACTTCAAATATCAAAAAGCCTTTATCGATAATGATAAAGGCTTTTTTGTTTGTTTTAGAGAATTAATTTTTACCAGTAAACATATCTATTACTTGATAATCACTTTTTTTGATTTCTGTTTTTTCTCGTTTTAGTGATTTACCTATAATTGTTGTATTGTTTTTCGATTTCTTTTTGTCTACAAGTTGCATTTCTGTAATAAAACCATCACTAAATTGTTTTAATATTCTGGGATCTATTTCGTAGAGGTTTGAATGTTGTTTAGTATTAAAGCTTAGAAAATTACTTAATTTAACAGGGGTTTCTCTGGTGTGATATACGGTTATAATATATCTGTCGTCCTCCATTTTACTTCCCATACAGTTAAATCCCATTACAGTTTTATTTGGTAAAGCTGTCATTTTATAAGTTGGTTTATTGCTTTCTTTTTTAGTATCTGGTATAGGAAATAATTGAAGTATTGTATTTTCTTGTACTTCAGTTAGCATAATCATTGTCTTTAAGTTTGAGTCAAAAATCATAGTAGATTTACCCATGTCTTTAGATTTATTATCTGTTATTTGGCTAGCTTGATAATTGACTCCTTGTTTAATTAAAAAGACCATGTTTATTTCTTCTTTTTTATTAGATTCTATGATCATATTTGTTTCGTACTTCCAATCAAAATCATATGAATCGGGTAAATCTTTTACAGTAACTTTATGATTGTTGAGCGTTTGTTGATTGGATTTAACCATACCTTTTGAGTTATTTGTGTTGTAATCATCTTCATCTATTTCATTTTTTTCAAATGATTCTCCTCTTACGATATTACCCATTACTCCTTCCATAAGACCTTGGCCGGACATTTTAACTTCTCTAGCTTCTGGAAGATTTACTTCAACGGCACTGTAGTTGTAGTTTAGTAAGCTTTCTCCAGGAGATCGTGAAGCAATATTGACAGGATTTGTTGACTGATTAACTGTTGATATTTTATTATATATTTCTACAAGTCTGTCCTGGTCATCAAAAAGCACATAACTGCCGTCATAGCCAGGTTCATTTAAGAAGGTGAACTTGGTATAATTTTTTCCATTGAAACTCTGTTTAGACTCTTTAAAATCGCTGTATCTAAAATTTTCAGGTTTATAGATAAAAGCAAATTCTACAATGCCGTTGAATGGGTTTGCCGTCATACCTAAATCTTGTTGTTTTTGAAGCTGTGCCAAAAAAGGTTCAGGAGGGAGTTTATAAGCATCAAGTATCATAGTTGGTACCATCATACCTTGACTTTGTAAGGCTATAATAGAACTTTTGGTATATTCCCCATTATTGTTGGTATATATAAAACCTTCACTGTCTATGAATCCGGGTTGCGATTGTTTCGGATTGTCTAATCTTACAGCAATTGTATTTGCGTCGAAATATTGAGTTTGATTAAGATTGCCATTCTCATGCATTTTTATAATAACATCTTCTTTAAAGAATTTCTTTTTGTCTTCGGTATGTATCGCAAAAGCTTCGTTATTTGATGTCGTCTTTTGTGAATCGCTGTCTGTTTTATTAGATCCAGTGATGCCATCAATGGTAATTTCTGTTGTTTCAGTAACTACTTCATCGGTTTTTTTTAGGACTGTCCGTTCTACGGCCTGTTGAGCTTTTTCTTTTAATTTTTTTAAGAGTTGTGCTTCTGATGAATAGCTCATAAAAAGCATTATACTCAAGAAAAAGGTGAATCTTGATTTCATGATTGAGCGAATTAAAAAAAGAGAATAATTCCAAATTTTATATTTTCATTATTCTCTTTTTACCCTGATTAATAGCTTCTTTATATATTTTTAAGTGTCCTTATCGATTTTGATAGATTTTAAAACCTTGTTGTCAAGCATAATATTAAATATGTATTGTCCCTTATTTAGGTGATCAATACTTAAGTAGATAGTTTGATTATCTTCTTTTTTTATGTCATCAGTTTTGAACATTTGGTTCTTAGGGTAGGGAGATAAATAACTGATTATATTTTTTATTGCTTGATGTAAAATTATAGAAGAAGTAGAAAAAGCTATATCACGTATGTAACAGAAGATATGATAAATGTAACAAGGTATATAAAATGTGAACTTTAACTATTTCGAGCTGTATTCTGAAGGTGTTTGGTTGTGCTTTTCTTTGAAACATTTAATAAAATAAGATGGTGTATTGAAGCCCACCTGATAGGCAATCTCAGAAACTGTTAAGTCTGATGTGGTTAATAGTTTTTCTGCAAGCTTAAGCCGTTCAGATCTAATGAACTCAGTCGTTGTTAATCCGGTTAAGGCTTTTAATTTTCGGTGTAACTGCATACGACTCATGAGCATTTTTTTGCTAAAATCTTCCGAATTAAATTGACTATCAGTTATATGTTCATTTAAAACCTCCTGAATTTTATTAAAAAACTGTTGATCAACACCGGTTACGGCAATTTCATTCAGCTCAAAATTTTGACTGTAGCGTTGTTGCAGTTTTTGTCTGGATTCAATAAGATTACGGGCCTTGATTTTTAGTTTTTCGCTATGAAAAGGTTTTTCAATATAATCATCGGCACCGGTTTTTAGACCTTCAATTTCAAAAGTGGTTCCACTTTTAGCCGTTAATAATACGATTGGAATATGATTGGTACGCTCGTCTTGTTTTAAAGTCTTGCATAGAATTACACCATCGGTTTTTGGCATCATGACGTCGCTAATAATGATATCAGGAATAATTTTTAAGGCTTTTTTTATGCCTAGTTCCCCATTTTCGGCTTCTTCAATAGTGTAATCGTCTCGAAAAATAGAGTTAAGAAATATTCGAATGTCTTCATCATCTTCTACAATTAACATTAAAGGTTTCTCATTATTTTTTAAATTTTCCGATTGATTTTGTTCTTCTAAATCATCAAAGGTATTAGGAACAGGCTTGTTTGCAATTTCGTTAGCATTAAAGAAGGAACGTGCAATAGGAAGCGTTACTGTAAACTGAATGTCGTCTTCGTTTAATGTATGTGCTACAATATTACCATGTGATAAAACCGTAAGTTCTTTAACCAAAGATAACCCGATGCCAACACCATCGGATGATTTGTTATCCTGGTAATAACGCTGAAATAGTTTACTTATATTTTCATTGGATATGGTATTGCCATTATTAACTATTGTTATGATAATTTCTCCTTGCTGCTGACTGACATGGAAAGAAACTATTCCATTTTCAGGAGCATATTTTATAGCATTAGCAAGTAAGTTGGTTACAATTTTTTCAACCACATCCTTATCGAACCAGGCTTCGCGAATTGGAGAAATATTATAAGTGAAGTCTATATTTTTTTCTTCCGCTTTAAATTGAAAGCCTTTTACTAACTGCCTTAAGAATAATCCCAAATTATCCTGACTAACGGATAGCGTTAGGTTTCCCGTTTCTAATTTAGATAAATCGAGTAATTGATTTACCAGGTTTAAAAGACGCTTGGAGTTTCTTTGTACCAGTTTTAATTCATTTTTATCTGTATCAGAAAGTTTGGGGTTATTGAGTTGTTTTTCAACAGGCCCGGTAATTAATGTGAGTGGTGTTCTGAATTCGTGAGAAATGTTGGTGTAAAGTTTGGTTTTAAAACTATCAAGTTGTTTTAAGCGTTCGGTTTCGTCGTGCTCAAATTGCAATTGCATTTTAATATGCCATCGCCATTTTAGATAACTATAGACTAAATAACTTATGATAAGGAAAAGTAAAATATATAATATGACAGCCATAGTACTGAAATACCAGGGCTGTTGAATTGTAAAAGTGTAAGTGGCGGGTGTATTGTTCCAAACGCCATCGTAATTACAGGAAATAACCTTAAAAGTATATGTGTTTGGGGGAAGATTGGTGTAGTGGGCAGTATTGTTATTGCCAGATATTATCCAGTTTTCGTCATGATTAACCAGTTGGTATTTATATTGGTTTCGTTTTGGTTGTGAAAAGTGAAGACTTGAAAAGCTAAAGGTTATTGTGTTTTCCTTGTAGTTTAAATTTAAGCCGGATTCTAGCGCTCTTGGTTTTGAGAAAACTTCAAACTTTGAGATTATGGTTTTAGGTTTTATGGTGTTAAAAGTAAGTTGTTCGGGATGAAACCAGTTGATGCCTTCCAAACCACCAAAATATAACGTGTTATTCTGGTCTCTGTAATATGCACCTGTATTGAATTCTTTGGCTTGTAAACCATCATAAACACTAAAGTTTTCGAAATTTATATGATTAAATTTGCTAATGCCATTGTTGGTACTGAGCCATAGATTTTTATTATTATCAGGGAGTATACCGTAAACGACATCATTGGGTAAACCATTTTGACTTGTGTAGGTTTCAGTCGTGTTTTTTTCAATATCATAAACCTTAAGTCCATTTCCGTTTGTTCCAATCCATAAGGTGTTATTGTCGTAATAAAGCGATTTAATTTTGTCGTTTATAGTTTCAATTTTATCAATCGTTTCTGTAAAAGTATTTAACTTAAAAAGGCCATTATCATCTGTTCCAATCCAAATATCGTTATGGTTTCCAGTAACCAAAGCTCTAATATTATTAGTAATTAAATCGGAATTACTAGTATTATATTCCTTTATAATCCCTTTGTTTTTATCGAAAAGGATAATGCCATGGCGCTCTGTGCACAACCATGCCTGGAAGTCTGTTGTTTGAATAATTCGCCAAACAGTATGGTTTTTTAACTCAGGAAAATATTTAAAGGTACCATTGGTATCAAGAATATTTAATCCATAGCCTTGGTGCCCAATCCATAAGTCATTATTAATAAAACAGGTGCTTATAATTCGATTACTGGCTATATTAGAATTTTCTGTGGTATAGGTTTGATAAGTTTCCTTTTTTAAATCTACTACGGTGAGTCCCTTTCCGGATGTTCCTATCCAAATATTGTTTTGACGATCTGTGGTGATACAGCGTACCATATCAACATTTACCGATTTAGGAACCTGATTATTGGTTAAAATATTAAACTTTATAAGATGCGCATCGTAATAACTGGCTCCAGTACCATCAGAGCCGAACCAAATGGTTTCTGTGGAGTCTTCGTATAGAGAAAGCATATCATTATAATGAATGGCAAATGGGTTGTTTTTGTTGGCTTTAAAATTTTTAACGGTGTTGGTTTTAAAATCTATTAAATAAACACCGTTACCATATGTAGCAATCCATAACCTGGACTTACTGTCTATTAATAAATCTTCAATATTCAAATTTCCGGGAATATGGTTGTTTTCATATTTAAGGAAGGATTGAGAATCTTTTGGTTTGTAAAATAAACCATTACCAAAAGAACCTAACCAAAAAGTTTCATCCTGTCCTTTTTCAAGGGTACTGTAATTGGTTATTTCTAAATTTTCGACAGGAATGGTTTTATAATCGTTGTTTTTACCAATATGCAAAACAATTCCAGAGCCGGTGGCTACTAGCTTATTATCATCTTCTAAAAAGTGGTAAATGGTTCTGTTTTTATCTTCGTCATGAAGTAATTGAATAGTGTCCTTGGTATGAGCATCAATTTTAAAAACCCCTTTATTGTAGGTTCCTATATATAGATTATACTGTTTATCCTGAAATATGTTACTAACATCAAACTTAAGTTTTATGTGTTTGAAATCGTCAGTTTTAGGCTGATACAATTCTAGTTTTCCCGAATGCGTAATAATCCAAAGTCTATTCTGTTTATCAATATAAACTTTACCAAGTTTGCTGAAAGTAGATCGGGTAATGTCTTCAAACTGTTTATCGTAATGCTTAAAATCTCGTCCGTTATACCTGTTTAATCCATCCTGGGTGGCGAGCCATAAATAGCCAATACTATCCTGGGCTATGCTAATTACACTGTTTTGTGATAATCCGTCATTAATAGTTAAGGTTTTAAAAGAGAATTGTTTTTGAGGTGTAAAGGTGTCTGATTGAACTAAGGAAATTTCTTGTGCATATAACGACATGCAACAGTAAATTGCAAAATGCATCCATATGGTATTTGTAATTATTTTTTTGAAGTAAGCCACCAAACTTATGTAAGAGTTTTATGAAACAAGACTTACACCAATATAATGAATTTTAATAACTTATTTAATTATAGTAGTTTAGATATTAGTGGTTATAGATTAAATATTGTAAGTATTTTTTTAATTGATTAATTTGATTAAATTACAAACTATGAATGGCTTAATAGAATCTACTTTAAAAACTCTTGAAAAAACAGAAATTATTCTGGATAGTTTAACTAATGAACAATTAAGAGACACATCAATACCCCCTTATTTTTCATCTATAGGAACCCATATCAGGCACATATTGGATTTTTATGACTGTATTTTTAATTTGAATGCAGATAATAAAATTGATTTAACCGCCCGAAGTAGAAATAAAAAAGTAGAGCAGGACTGTTTAGAAGCTAAAGCGTACCTGAAATTATTGATAAACAATTTAAATACATTTAACAACCATATAAGTAAAACTGTTTTGGTAACAGATGATTTAGGGCAGGGAAAGATAGAAATCCCCTATACCATAGGGGCGTTATTATCGCAGGCCAACAGTCACACCATTCACCATTATGCTATTATAAACTATATTTTAAGCGGATTAGAAATATCTATTACCGATTTAGATTTCGGGTATAACCCAACAACACCTAAACCAGTATTTTTCTATAAATGAGTATGTTATTTTTTAAACATACTGGACATAATAATTTTAATGCCTTTAAATACTAAAAAGACAGCCATAGCACAAATAAGACTGGCAATAATTAACAAAGGAAGATAAAGTGAGTTTTCCTTGTCTGATAGGGCAAATGTTAATAAAACAGGCCCCATAAAAAGGCTTAATAAAGCAAATACTAATAATTTAATGCCTCTGAATAATACTTTTTTATCTGTTCTGTTAGTTTCTTCCATTGTTGTAGTTTTTTATAGCTGTGCGTACGTTTTTATATGTGTTTAATAAAGTTTTAGCTTCGTCTTCAGAAATATTGAGTTCGGCCATAATCATTTTGGTACCCCGGTCAACCAGCTTATTGTTGCTTAATTGCATATCGACCATCTTATTACCTTTAATATGTCCTAATTGAATCATGGTAGAGGTTGTAATCATGTTTAGAACAAGCTTTTGAGCTGTACCTGCTTTCATTCTAGAACTTCCGGTAACGAACTCAGGGCCTACAATCACTTCAATAGGGAATTGAGCAGTTTGCGATAACGGGCTATTGGCATTGCAGGTAATACAACCTGTAATAATATTATTTTTGTTACAGGCTTCAAGTGCTGAAATCACATAAGGCGTGGTTCCTGATGCGGCTATGCCCACCACAACATCTTTATCTGAAATAGTATAAGCTTGCAGATCTTCCCAGCCTTGAGTTTGAGAATCTTCAGCGAATTCAACGGCTTTTCTAATAGCTGTATCTCCTCCTGCGATAAGACCAATAACCAAATCGTGAGAAACTCCAAAAGTAGGTGGACATTCCGAGGCATCTAAAATACCTAGTCGTCCGCTGGTTCCGGCTCCAATGTAAAATAATCGGCCACCCTGCTTCAGTTTCTCGACAATTACTGTTACAAGGTTTTCAATTTCAGGAAGGGCATCTTCAACAGCATTAGGTACTGTTTTATCTTCCTTATTAATGTTGCTTAACAGTTCCTTTACACTCATTTTTTCTAAATGATTGTAATTGGAATCCTGTTCGGTTGTTTTAGTAAAACTCATGCACCAAAAATACACTTTTTTTTATTTTAACATTTTAAATTCACTTGTAGTTTCTGTCATTTTCTTAAGTTTAAAGAAATAAAAAAAGCTCCCATTTCTAGGAGCTTTTTTTATAAATGTAATAATTCAATTAAGCTAAAATGCTATTAAGTGTAGCACTTGGTCGCATTACTTGATTCACTAATTCTTCGCTTGGTTCGTAATAACCACCAATACTTACAGGTTTCCCTTGAATATCGGTTAGCTCCTTAATAATTTCTACTTCGTTTTCGGCTAATTGTTTAGCAATTGGCTCGAATTCAGCTTTTAAATCAGCATCTTTTGTTTGTTTTGCTAATTCTTGAGCCCAATACATAGCTAAGTAGAAGTGACTACCTCTGTTGTCTAATTCACCAGCACTTCTTGATGGTCCTTTTTTGTTTTCTAATAAAGAACTTGTTGCGTCATCTAAAGTTTCACTTAAAACTTTAGCTTTTGCGTTATTGTTAACTTCGCTAAAGTGCTCTAAAGAAACTGCAAGTGCTAAGAACTCTCCTAAAGAATCCCAACGTAAGTGGTTTTCTTCTAATAACTGTTGTACGTGTTTAGGAGCCGATCCACCAGCACCTGTTTCAAATAAGCCACCACCATTCATTAAAGGAACAATAGATAACATTTTTGCACTGGTACCAACTTCTAAAATCGGGAATAAATCGGTTAAGTAATCACGTAATACGTTCCCTGAAACAGAAATGGTATCTAAACCGTCTTTAAGTCTTTGGCAAGTGAATTTTGTAGCTTCAATTGGCGATAAGATTCTTAAATCTAATCCGGTTGTATCGTAATCTTTTAAGTAGGTATTTACTTTTTTGATTAACTCGGCATCGTGAGCTCTGTTTTCGTCTAACCAGAATACTGCAGGAGTTTCTGAGGCTTTAGCTCTGGTAACAGCTAATTTTACCCAGTCCTGAATAGGTGCATCTTTAGTTTGACACATTCTCCAGATATCGCCTTCTTCAACGTTGTGCTCTAATAAAGTATTTCCGTTCGCATCAATAACAGATACTTTTCCGTTAGATGCGATTTCGAATGTTTTATCGTGTGATCCGTATTCTTCAGCTTTTTGAGCCATTAAACCAACGTTAGGAACAGTTCCCATAGTGGTTGGATCGAAAGCACCGTTTTCTTTACAGAAATCGATAGTTGCAGCATAAACACCTGCATAGCTACTATCTGGAATTACTGCTTTAGTATCTTGTAATTTACCTTCAGCATTCCACATTTGCCCAGATGTACGAATCATGGCAGGCATAGACGCATCGATAATAACATCACTTGGTACGTGTAAGTTAGTAATGCCTTTATCACTGTTTACCATAGCTAAAGCTGGTCCGTTAGCAAAAACAGCGTCGATATCAGCCTGAATTTCGTTACGTTTTACTTCTGGTAACTCTTGTATTTTTTCAACTAAGTTTCCAAAACCACTGTTTACGTCAACACCAATTTGCTCTAAAGTTTCTCCATGCTTAGCGAATACATCTTTAAAGAAGATTTTTACAGCGTAACCAAAAATAATAGGGTCACTAACTTTCATCATGGTTGCTTTCATATGTAATGAAAACAATACATTGTTAGCTTTAGCATCGGCTACTTGGTTTTCAAAAAAGCTGATTAAAGCTTTTTTATTCATTACTGTAGCATCAATAATTTCACCTTTTTGAATAGCGAAGCTATCTTTTAATACTGTTTCAGTACCATTATCGTCTGTATGAACAATTTTAATAGTTGTTGCTTCCGGTAAGGTTAATGATTTTTCATTGTGAGCGAAATCACCAGATTCCATAGTTGCTACATGCGTTTTAGAATCTTTTGTCCAGGCACCCATAGAGTGTGGATTGTTTTTTGCGTAGTTTTTAACGGCCTTAGGAGCACGTCTGTCTGAGTTACCTTCACGTAATACTGGGTTTACAGCACTACCTTTAATTTTGTCGTAACGTGACTTTATATCTTTTTCAGCATCGTTTGCTGGCTCATCAGGGTAGTTAGGAATAGCAAACCCCTGAGCTTGTAATTCTTTTATAGCGGCTTTTAACTGCGGAATAGAAGCACTGATATTAGGTAATTTAATAATGTTTGCTTCTGGCTTCTTTGCTAATTCACCTAGTAGTGCTAAATCATCTGAAACTCTTTGATCTTCGTTTAAAAAGTCAGGGAAAACAGCTAAGATTCTAGCGGCTAAAGAAATATCTTTAGTTTCGATATTAATTCCTGAAGATTTAACGAAAGCTTTAACAATAGGTAAGAATGAACGCGTAGCTAAAGCTGGAGCTTCATCAGTTTTTGTATAAATTATATTAGACATTACTTGAGTGATTTTTTTAAATTTTACTTAGTTTAATGAATTAGAAAAAACTTAGGTATTTTTTTCGAGTTGCGAATATACAAAAATAGATGATTATTTATGATTAATCGTTTAAACTAAAAGGGTTCCAAGAGGAAGTTTTTAGAGAACCTTAAAAAAGAAGGAAAGCACTACGAATTTTTTAAAGAAAAGGGCAGGTAACTAAAAAAACAAAAGCCATATCACTGCAGAATTTAATCTACTCTGACATGGCTTTCTTAAAATAGCAGGACTTAATCAATTAGATTTCGCTAAATCAGTTCAAATTTTCATTAAACCTTTACAATTCAAGTGTTGCTATTTTAAATGAAACATTTCATGTAATTTTCAAAATGTATTGACCTATTACTAAATGTTCCGAAAAATTGTTTTTCTTGATGCATTTACTTTTTACTATTCGCTACTAACGATAAGCTTTTATAAAGCATTGTCTTGTAACAAACGCATGATTGGTTTAGAATCGTGGTTTTGTTTAGACTTTCAATTATTCAGTGTCTATTTATTTCTAAATAGTCTTTTATAATCTCATGGTTTCTTGGTACATGCTTACACATGATACGGTAAAAACCTCAAAAAACAATTAAAAATGTGAACGTTATCTTATTTAGTTTATAACGTACAACAGGTGTTTCGCAAAGCAACCTGCTGATTTATTATTAACTTATGCTAATATACATCAAAAAATAAAGAATTGCAATTTTTTTAACCATTTAATTATCAACTTATTATAAACACAAGTTGTGAACAATTGTTAATAAAAAAAGCCTTGATATAAATCAAGGCTTTTCGATGCTTTTAAAGGCGACAGATTAGTGTCTACGCTCTTTAATTCTAGCTTTTTTACCAGTAAGTCCTCTAAAGTAGAAAATTCTAGCTCTACGAACTTTACCACGTTTATTAACTTCAATTTTTTGTAATGCTGGTAAGTTAATAGGGAAGATACGCTCTACACCTACAGTTCCAGACATTTTTCTAATTGTAAAAGTTTCAGATGCACCTGAACCTCTTCTTTGAATAACAACACCTCTAAAGAACTGAGTACGTGTTTTGTTACCCTCTTTAATTTCGTAATACACAGTAATTGTGTCTCCAGCTCCAAACTCTGGAAAGTCTTTTTTTGCTACAAATTCGTCTTGTACAAATTTTACTAAAGATTCCATATCTTTATTTTTTAAATAGTTAATTCAGAACAACATACACGATTTTCGCCAGAGGTTAACCCGAAACAGGGTGCAAAGATAATTAAAAAGTTATAAGTTAAAAGTATAAATTTAAAAGTTTTATGCTTTTTTAGGGTGTTACCCTGCGCTTAGGCTACGGGTTAGGCTATACGCTATATCTTTTGCGCTGCAAAAGGATGTCACTGCCATCCTTAACACCAAATAAATTATTCATCCAGTAAATCGGGACGTCGTTCTTTGGTTCTTTGGTAAGCCTGGTCTTCACGCCATTTTTCAATTTCAGGAAGATTACCACTAAATAAAAGTTCGGGAACTTTCCAACCTTTGTATTCTCGAGGCTTGGTATAAATAGGTGGTGCTAACAGATTATCCTGAAAAGAATCGGTTAGGGCAGAGGTTTCATTTCCTAAAACACCAGGTATTAAACGAATAACAGCATCGCATAAAACAGCAGCACCTAACTCTCCGCCAGACAACACATAATCACCAATAGAGATTTCACGTGTTATAAAATGATCTCGTACTCGTTGGTCTACACCTTTGTAATGTCCGCAAAGAATAATAATGTTTTCTTTCAATGACAACTGATTGGCAATACCTTGTTTTAAGGTTTCACCATCGGGCGTCATATAAATAATTTCGTCGTAATCGCGTTCTTCTTTTAATGCCGAAATACATTTGTCGATAGGTTCAATCATCATTACCATACCTGCACCACCACCAAACTGGTAATCGTCTATACTTTTATAATTATCGGTCGCAAAATCACGTAAATTATGAAAGTGAACTTCAACCAAATTAGCTTCGATAGCACGTTTTAGAATTGAGGCTTCAAACGGACTTCTTAATAATTCAGGTAAAACAGTTATAATATCTATGCGCATGATGTTTTTTTAAGAAGTGCAAAGATAATTGAATTAAAGTATTTTCGGCATGTCTTTCACGACGAGATTATAATTATACCACAATTGTTTTAGTTAAGGTATAACCATTGGTTGTATCTCCTGTTACGGAATCTGCCATGTTATCCTCTAAACTATCTGAAAACACATTATCGTTTTCATTAAGCATATTGGCTGTTCCTTTATACGCACTCGTACTGTAAACCGTGTCGCAAATCGATTTAGGGAAGGCAATTTGGGTCACACGAATAGAACTTCCGTTAGTTTTTAAAACTTCAATATGAATATGCGGCGCTCTACCATTGTACCAGCCCGGAAAAATACTAATAAATGATACTTGTCCGTTGCTGTCGGTGGTTTGACGACCTCTTAAAAAGTGCACATTGGTATAGTTTGTCGATTGCATACCGGTTCCACCATATTCTGAGTAGTTGCCGTCGGCATCACAATGCCAAAGATCAACATAAACACCTGCTAAAGGAGCACAATCTTCACTTTGATCCTGAACGGTTATATTAATAAGCATGGCAACTCCATCGCGATCGCCTACAATATTTTCTCTTACCAAATCGGCAGGAGTCTTAATAGGGAAAGGTCCTGCAGTTTCACTTGGGGATAAGGTACAATCTCCAGATCCTGAAGAGTTGCTTCCGTCTGTAGCGTTATCATTCGTAGCATCAATACTATCGTCTTTTGTGCATGAGTTCATTGCTGTAGGTAAGGCTACAATTGTGCCCAAGCCTAACAATCCGTTTTTAAGAAATTTTTTTCTGTCCATAATATTCAAGTTTAATAAAATTTACTTTTTTGAAACCATATACCTTCCAAACTTAAATTGATTGAAAGTAAATGGTAATGCTCTTTAATGAGTCCGTTGGTTATTTGTCCTTTACTGCCATAGGTGTATCCAATATTTAACATAGAGCTTGTTCCATTATTAAAAGGTATTCCTAAGCCAAAATTGAAGGTTGAATTTTTTATACGATAATCATTAACTTCCAGATTTCCGTTAGAGAATTTATAACCTGCACGGTATTCCATGTTTTTAAAGAACTTTCCAGGTTTTTTGTCTGCGGCATACTCTAAACCAAAACCAAATACATCCTGATCGACATAATTCCCTAATTGATCACTTTGGTTGGTTTCGCTCCATAAACTCTTCTTGTAGTCCAGGTTAAGATTCAGATACTTTTTGAAAGTTGTTTTTAATCCCAAAGCATATTCTAAAGGCAATTTAAAAGCATCAATATCTTTTTCGTAGGTTTCACTTAAATCGGTGTTTCCATCGGCATCATATAAGTTAACCGTACTTTCTTTGCTTCCGTTTAGACTAACTGGTAAATTTACTGTAGCTCCAAATGCCACTGTTTTTAAAAAATCATACTGTAAGCCTGCTCCTAAACGAAACCCGGAATAATTACTAACATCTTCAATAATTAAATTATTGGAAGGTAAATAATCGGTTTCGGTTTGTTCTATTTTTCCAAATAAAGCCGATCCGGTAATACCTAATCTGAAATTATTTGTAATGGAATATCCATAATTCAATTTCAAGTCATTAATACCACCATTACCTGTTATATCGGTTAAAAAATAACCATTTTCGCTACCTTCAATATTCGATTTGATATTTGAAATGGTATAGCCTACACTGGTTAGCGGAATTAATGTAACTCCAAAACCTGAGTGTTTTGTAACCGGAAAAGCAAAAGCAATGTTTGAAAAATTAGCTATGATGTTTGAATTGCTGCTGCCACCTTCTGCAAGCGTATTGGTTTCAGCTTTAAGTCCGAAATCAAAGAAAAAGGAATTTAAAGGAACAGCTCCAAAAGAGGCCGGATTAGAACTGTTTATAAAGGTATTTGAAGGCATGGCAATGGCAAGCCCGTCTAAACCATTAACTTTACCAGTACTCACCTCATTACTTACTCCTAAACCGTATAACGAGTAGGGCGAACTTGATAGCGAGTTGGTTTGTGCTATTACCTTACTCGATAAGATTACAGTTGCTGTTATTATTAAAACTATATATTTATTCATCGTAGCTTGCATAGGTTATTTCGAGTTTCGATTTTAAATTATCGGTGCTGTTATTACCATAGAAAACATATCGGTTTACAGACTGAGTGAAATCTTTTGGATAAACAGCTAAAAACAAGTTGTCACTGTTGTTATTGGTTAATTTTAGGTTTAAAAAGTACTTAACAGGAATGTTATAGGTCGTGATGTTGAATTCGGTATCTTCATCGATAATGGTTCCTAAAACGGTAGCCCCCTGGCTATCGGTTAAGGTGCTTATTAAATTTGCTTTTTTATCAATAATGTAAACCGAAAGAGAATCTGTGGTATACAGGTTTTTCGTGTTTGAATTCTGTTTTATTGACAATTTAATATTGGCATTGGCAATCGCCCCTGTGCCTGGAATATCGTAAAGGGTTTCAAGATTTGGAATGTCAATACGGGTGGCAATACCTGTTCCTCCCTGCGTAAAGGTATTTTCGTTGGTTTTTGAACTTTCTAAATAGGTTGTTTGATTCGTTAGATTTTCAAAAGCGGTTCCCGTTTTATTACTGGATACATTGTGAAAACTATTTGTAGAATTAAAGGTTAAATCGAAAGCGCTTTCATCGGCATCAAGCTCCTCGTCAACGGTGTAATATACACGAACTACGCTTGATTTTAAAAATCCTAACATTGCAGAATTGTTAATGTCGGCATCTATAAGTATCCCTTTGTAAGCTTGTTGAAAGTCGTCGGAATTATTGATTGTATTATTTAAAATCTGATCGAATAATTCCTTTCCGAAATTGTCACTTATTCTAATATGTAATGAATCTTCTTTTTTAGGTTTTGCAATAAACGTTTTCGTTCCTAAAATTGTAGAATCAATTTTAAAAGTTGAAGTGTTATAATAGCTTTCTGCATCTTCCTGATATTCGATGTCTTCAGTTACTTTATAAATGTTAAAGGTTTGTTGAGGAATGGTATCGTTATAGAAATAGTCGTCGTATTTTAAAATAACAGCAATAGAATCGTAAACAGCATCGCTGTCCAGGCTGTATTCGGTATTATCTAATTGTATGTAGCTTTTGCTTTTTACTGTGCCAAAAACAGGATCGTTGTAAGCGCCAACCAAAAGTCTTTCGGTTCCAGAAACAATAATAGAATCAAATTTAAATGTACTGGTATTTAAAGTAAGTGTGTCGATAAAATAAACATTAGTATCAAGGTTTATCCAGTCTTCACCTACAGGGAAATTTTCTTCATCCTTACTGCAGGCAGCAACACAAAAGCACAATAAAATAATTGTGAGTATAGGAAGTGTAAAAGTTTGTTTGATTGTCATATTAAATTAGAATTTAAGCGAACATATATAATAGATGAAGGCGGGTAAAAAATGTTATACCAAATAAGCTGATGTCTAGGCAAACACTAAAATTTTATCTATTAATCTTGATTCCCCTTGTTCGTAGAAAAAAAAACCGTGTTGGTATAGACTATTTATGGGAATAGCGATTAAGTTTTTAGTTGTGAGATGTTAAAAATAGTTTTGAGGAGATTTTGAAAGCAGAATAACAATTCAATCTATAAACAACTCAAAAAATTGATTATGAAAAACAATACAACAGTTCTATTAGCCATGTTAATCTTGTCGTTTTCTTTTACAGGATGTTCTGGAGATGATGATAGTGAAGACCGCGGAAACTGGCAGGAGCGTTCGGTGTTCGATGGTACTCCACGAAGTAATGCCATAAGCTTTACCATTGACGATTTAGGCTATATGGGAACTGGATATGATGGTGACGATTATTTAAACGATTTCTGGCAGTATAATATAGAAGGAAACTATTGGGTACAAAAAGCCGATTTTCCAGGAGCAGGAAGAAGCTCGGCATCTGGATTTGCTATAGATGATAAAGGATATGTAGGTGTTGGTTATGATGGTAATGACGAATTGGGCGATTTTTGGGAATACAACCCGACCACGAATGCCTGGACAGAGAAAGCTGATTTTGGTGGAGGTGTAAGACGCGCAGCCGTAGAGTTTGGAGTAAATGGAAAAGGTTATATAGGAACCGGAAACGATGGAGATAATGATAAAAAGGATTTCTGGAAATATGACCCAACAACCGATACCTGGTCTGAACTCGTAGGTTTTGGAGGAGAAAAACGTATCGATGCAACATCGTTTATTATAGATAATAAGGTGTATTTAGGAACCGGAATAAGCAACGGACAGTATAAAGTAGATTTCTGGCAATTTGATCCGGAAACTGAAGTCTGGACAAGAATGAATGACCTTGATGAAGAAGACGATTATGTTATTGTTCGTTCCAATGCAGTAGGGTTTAGTTTAGATGGCCTGGGGTATATTGCAACAGGGTACTATGGAGGAGCGCTTGGTACCATATGGGAATACGACCCTATTGCCGATGATTGGGAAAATATAACATCTATAGAAGCTACAGTGCGTCAGGATGCGGTAGCATTTTCAAATGGAAGTAGAGGTTTTGTGTTGATGGGGCGTACCGGAAGCTTGTATTTAGACGACGTTTACGAAGTCTATCCGCAAATGGATTACGACGATGAAGATTAACAAGTAATATAAAAGGGATTAATTTGATTATTTGATTTAGTAGTTTTGATTGACACCCCAAAGCATCTCAAACTATTGTTTATAATAGGAAGTATGCTTTGGGTTTTTTATGCCTTATAAAATGAAATTTAAAATAAAATACATTATAGTTTTGGTTTTAGTAATAAGCACATTATTGTGTGGTTTTATAATGTTTAAAACTATAACCAATAAACCAATTCTTGAATTTGAAACGCAAGTGTATCAGGTAGAAAGTGGATATGGCTATAGTATTCAATATCATCAAAAAACCTTAATAAAACAGGACTTTATACCGGTTATTCAAAAGAATCAATCATTTTGCAATTATGAAGACGCTCAAAAAGTTGCTACATTGGTGGTAGAGAAATTAGTAAAAAAGCAAAACCCAAGAATATCACTTCAAGAGTTAAAAAATCTTAATATTCAAATAAATTGCATAAACTAGCATTATGGAACAAACAGCGTTTATAGAAAGCCGTAATTACAAACAAATATTGATTCATGCTTCAATTTGGGCAATTTTTCTGGTATTCAATTTAATGCAGCCGCATATAGAAATGGAGCAATTAATTAAGCGGGTTATGTTTATTGTATGTGGTAATATGATGCTGTTTTATTTGAATTATTTTTATCTGGTTCCAGAATTTCTACTTAAAAAGAAAACCTTTTGGTATGTATTAATTATACTGGTTTTAGTAGTTGTACTTACTTATTTGTTTAATTTGTTTAGCCCGGAATTCAGGCCTCAGGAGAATTTTAAACCGTTAGAAGAAGGATTTAAAAACCCGCCGCCGTTTCCGGATAAGAAACCTGATGGATTTTTTCATATTCGAATGCTTGGACCTTTTGTGTTTAATATTTTGCTGGTGGTAACTGGCACTGCGCTTCGTGTGTATGGTGAATGGAACAAAAATGAAAGAAAGAAACAGGAGATTGAAGTTCAAAAATCGTCGACGGAATTACACTTTTTAAAACATCAGTTAAATCCACATTTTTTATTCAATTCTTTAAACAGTATATATTCATTAACCACGCAAAAATCGAATGATGCGCCAGAGGCGGTTATCACTTTGTCCGAACTTATGCGATATATGCTTTATGAAACAAACAACGATTTCGTGCCGTTAAGCAAGGAATTGGAGTATATTCAGAATTACTTAAAGCTTCAGCGTTTACGCATTGCTAAAAATGAAAATGTTACTTTAAATATTCGTGGTAATGAAGCCAATCAAAAAATTCGTCCGTTGTTACTTATTTCATTCATAGAAAACGCTTTTAAATACGGCACAGATTTTAAAGGCAATACAGAGGTGAAAATTGAAATTAATATTAATGAAGACGAGTTGCATTTTAAATGTGTAAATTTAATTGGTAGAACAAAAGTAGATCGGAATCATTCAGGAATAGGATTAAAAAATACCAGAGAACGGTTAGATTTGCTTTACCCTGGAAAACATAATTTAGAAGTTGAAGACACTGGTGAACATTTTACTGTAGATTTAACTTTGAAGTTAAGCTAATTAAAACGGAAAGCGTACATGAAATGTGTAATTATAGACGATGAACCTTTAGCGGTCGATGTTATTGAGTCTTATGTAAAGCAAATTGCAGGCTTAGAGATTGTTGCAAAATGTACCAATCCCTTAGAAGCAATTAATTTAATAAACAGACAACATGTCGATTTGGTGTTTTTAGATATTGAAATGCCAAACCTTACAGGAATTGATTTAGTGAAAACGCTGGATAGTATTCCTCAGTTTATATTTACCACCGCTTATCCGCAGTATGCCTTGGACGGTTTTAACTTAAATGCGACCGATTATCTGGTGAAACCTATACCGTTTCATAGGTTTTTAAAAGCTGTTTTACGAGCTAAGGAGAAGTACGAATTGGAGCAGGGAAGTACCTTGAGAGTTGAAAAGCCTTCAACAGAAGCTGTTTCGACAGTTGAAAATGATTTCATTTTTGTAAAATCGGAGTATGAAAATATTAAGATTAACACTGAAAGTATAAAGTACATACAAGGGCTTAAAGACTATATCAAAATATATACTTCAGAATCTGATAAAGCCATTTTAACCTTATCGAGTTTTAAGGATATTTTAGATAAATTACCGGCAAAACATTTTATTAGGGTGCATCGCTCGTATGCGGTAAATATCAATTTTATTAAAGCACTACAAAAAACCAAACTGGTTATAGAGAAAGTACAAATACCTATTGGAGAAACCTATAAGGATGAGGTTTTAAAACGATTGGGTGTTTAAGAAAACAACAAAAAAAGCCGGAGTTTACACTCCGGCTTTTTTTGTTGTTTTTATAAAGAATTAAATCTTTTTGTGTTTGTTGATTTCATCCTGAAGCTGACGTCTTACTTTTTGCTCACGCTCTAAGGCAACTTTTCTGTGTTCTTCAAATTCCTCTTCTATTTCAGAAAGAGCTTTTCTGGCTTCAGTGGTAATAATATTACTATTTTTAAATTTATAAATAAATACCACTAATAACACTAATAGCCCACCGATAATAGACCACATAAGTACATTGTAACTGCCTTTACTCATTTGTATACCAAATAAAGACATGCTATCTTTTTCTAAATTGGTTTCATTAAGAGTGTTTTGAGTTTCAGAAAGGCTGGCTTTTAAATTGTCTATTTCTTTTGCTTGAGTATTAACAACAGCTTTGGTGTCGTTAAGATTTTTTTGAATAGCATTAAGAGAATCCAGAGTATGTGCTTTTAAAGTGTAAAGCCAAGTTTTTTTAATTACTTTATAGTCTTGGTAATTATTGGAACGCTGAATAGCATATTCAAATTGGTTATCAATGGTACCGCTGTTTAAAGATAATTTGTCTTCGTCATTCTCAGTTTGCGCAAATAAAGTCGCAGTAAATAAAAAGCTAAAAACAGCTAAATACTTGATTTTGTTCATTTTAAAGTAATTTTTGAATATTGGGTTACTAAATTATAAAATATTGTTTACTGTTAAAGGTAAAATTGCCAAAAAGCCTCACGAGGTGAGGCTTTTTGTAATATACGTTAATAAATATAATTTAGATGTTTTGACTACTAATAATAGTTATAGTGTCTTATTTTAGTTTAATGAGTAGTTAAGTTAATTATTGTTTTGTAAGTAAATTTTGTTTCTTTGTTACAATTTAAAAACCTACTTATGAAAAATACATTCTTTTTATTTGTTGTATTCCTTATACTTTTTAATTCTTGTTCGAGTGATGATACAAAGGATAGAATAATTGGTAATTGGCAAGTCATCGAAATATATTCTAATGGAGAAAAAGCCGAACAACTGGGTTGTTCAGAGTATACTTATTTAATAATCAAATACGATTTTACTACAACAGGAGATTTTAAAAATTATGAAACAACACCTGAAATTTGCAACAGTACAGGTTTTGAATTAAATAAATGGAGAAAGGCAGGAAATCAATATGAACTGATTGATGGAGTTGAAGATGTCGTTGAATACACTGCATTTTTTCAAGGTGAAAATTTGGTTATTGAAAATTTATCGAAAACAATAAAATGGGTTTACATACCATACTAACAAAAAAGCCTCACTATAGTGAGGCTTTTTTGTTAGTCATAGGTTTAATTTCTACTAATAATAAGTATACCTTCTTACTTTCGCTATGTATTTTGCAAGTCTAATAACTTGATGACTGTATCCATATTCGTTATCGTACCAAACATATAATACGGCATTTTTTCCGTCGGCACGCACAATAGTGGCTTTGCTATCAAAAATTGAAGGTGCTGAACAGCCAACAATATCACTTGAAACGAGCTCGTCGCTTAATTCGTATTTTATCTGTTCAACCAAATCGCCTTCTAAAGCAAATTTCTTTAGTGTGGTGTTCATCTGTTCAACAGAAGTTTTATTTTTTAATTCAAGATTTAAAATGGCTAACGAACCATTTGGAACAGGAACACGAATGGCATTCGATGTTAATTTACCTTCTAATTCAGGCAAAGCTTTTGCGACAGCACTTCCGGCACCAGTTTCAGTAATAACCATATTTAACGCAGCTGCGCGACCACGACGGTATTTGTTGTGGTAGTTGTCGACTAAATTCTGGTCGTTAGTATAAGCATGAATGGTTTCAAGGTGACCATGTTTAATGCCATAAGTATCTTCAATTACTTTTAAAACAGGTGTGATGGCATTGGTAGTACAAGATGCCGCAGAGAAAATATCAACTTTACTTGGGTCGTAATCTAAATGATTAACACCGTGAACAATATTTGGAACACCTTTTCCTGGAGCGGTTAATAATACTTTAGATACACCTCTCGATTTTAAATGTCTGCTTAAAGCTTCTTCATCTCTAAAAGCACCGGTATTATCAATCACTAAAGCGTTGTTAATGCCGTATTTAGTGTAATCAATTTCTTCAGGTGTATTAGCCGAAATAATATTTACAGTTGTTCCGTTAATGCTTAGTGCATTGTTAGCTGCATCAACCGATACGGTTCCAGAGAATTCACCATGTACAGAATCGTTACGTAAAAGGGCAGCTCTTTTTTCTAGAACCTGAGCATCAATTGCTCCACGAGTTACAATGGCTCTTAATCTTAACTGACTACCTTTTCCTGTACGAGCCAGAATTTCACGAGCTACCAAACGACCAATTCTTCCAAACCCGTAAAGAATGACATCTTTAGGAAGCAGTGAACCATTTTTGTTGGCATCCTTTAGTTTATCGGCAATAAAACTGCTGGCGTTGTTGTACTTGGTGTCTTCTAAATGATATTCATAGGTTAGTTTACCTATGTCTAATTTAGCAGGGGCAATGTCAAGCGATTTAATGGCTTGTGCAATTTCAACAGAATCGAAAATAGAGATTGGTTTTTGAACAAATTTACCTGCGTATTCGTGCAGATTTAAAATTTGACTCACATTTCTGTCGATTAGTTGGTTGCGAAAAAGAACAAGTTCTATAGACTTGTCGTACCATAAATCGCTTACAATTTTAATGAATTCTACGGTGGCTCTTCTACGATCTGCTTGAAAGGCTAATTCCTTTTCATAGTTTTTGTTAAAAGACATCTTTGAGATAGTTTAGTTTTTATAAATGTTTCGGCAAAAGTATCATATTTCAAACGTTTTCGTAAGCTATTTTAACAAAAAAATAACCTCTTAAAAAAAGACTTTTTAAGAGGCTAAATGACAATTATTATTTAAATGTTTTTATCTGAAGTTGTAACGTTCTTTTTCTCCTTTAGAATTGATTAATTCTATGCGAAGCGGTTCATAAGAAGATCTGTTTTTAATAGCTTCCTGTGCATCATCAACCGTATTTATTTTTACATCGTTAATGGATGTGATAATAGAACCTTCATCTACACCGTTTTTCTTCCAGTACGATTCATATTCTTTATTTAATTCAATAATTTTAATACCATTGGTAGCGTTTAAAGATTTTAAATCTTCTCTTTTAGCATTTTTAACCATACCAACTAAAGGCAGATTTAAAGTTTCGTTTCTTGTTAATTTTACATTAACGGTTTTAAGTTCACCATCTCTGGAAATTTTAAGCTCCACAATATCATCAACACGTTTTGCACCTATGTGTCCTGTTAAATCGGAGAATTTAGAAACTTTAATACGGTCTATTTCCTTAATAATATCACCTTCTTTAATGCCGGCTTTATCGGCACCAGAATCTTCAACCACACCAGCAACATAAATACCTTCGGTGTCATTAACACCTAAATCGGTTGCGGCAGCACTGTTTAAAGCACCTCCGGTAATGCCTAAAATACCATTTTGTACATTGCCGTATTCCATAATGTCTTCAATAACACGTCTGGCAATATTACTTGGAACCGCAAACGAATATCCGATATAAGAACCTGTTTGAGATGAAATAGCAGTATTAATACCAATAAGCTCTCCATTGGTATTTACTAAGGCGCCACCTGAGTTTCCAGGATTTACAGCGGCATCGGTTTGGATAAACGACTGTGTAGAATTACCCGATAAATCTCTGGCTTTTGCACTAATAATACCGGCTGTAACTGTTGAGGTTAAGTTAAAAGGGTTACCCACAGCCAATACCCATTCGCCAATTTTAGCCTGGTCTGAATCCGCAAAAGTTACATAAGGCAAGTCTTCATCGGCATCAATTTTAAGCAAGGCAATGTCGGTTTTAGGATCAGAACCTACAATTTCGGCATCGTAAGTTTTGTTGTTATTTAGTGTAACCGTAAGTTTATCTGAATTATTGATCACATGATTATTAGTGATGATGTATCCATCTGCATTAATAATTACTCCGGAGCCAGTTCCCATTTGAGCCCGCTGCGGACTTCTTCCTAAAAATAAATCCTGAAACGTCATTTGTCCGGTGCTAATGGTCACGTTTTTAACGTGAACAACCGCATTAACTGTGTTTTCGGCCGCCGTTGTTAAATCGGGTGCCTCAGCAGCAGTATTAAATACATTACTAATATTACTTGTTGGTAAAAATGATGGATTAGAGTCTGCTGTAATTTCTATTTTGTTTTCAGGCTCTAAAAAAAGTTTGTAGGCACCTAGAGTTAAAGCGCCACCTAATGCTGAAACTAATACTAATGAGAAAATCTTCTTCATAATTATCATCTATTTTAGTTAATATTCAATAAATGCTAAAATGTTCGCCAGGTTTGTTTTTGAGAGGTATAACCTTTGTTGGGTGAAGATTTTAGCAATTAAAATCTGATTAAAGAACGATTAAAATTAATTATTTATAGAGTTCCTTTTTTTGTTTTAACGATTTTTAACGTCAATTTTAACTCGGGTTTAACACGTGAAAAAACGGTTAATTATTCCTATATTTGCCCTCTATTATGCAACAGACTTTTTATAAATATCAAGGAACAGGAAACGATTTTGTGATGATTGATAATCGTCAGCAAACGTTCGACAAAAACGATACCAAACGCGTCGCGTTTTTATGTGACAGACGTTTTGGCATAGGTGCAGACGGATTAATTTTATTAGAAAACCATCCCGATTTAGATTTTAAGATGGTCTATTACAATGCCGATGGAAACGAAAGCACCATGTGTGGGAACGGCGGACGTTGTTTAGTGGCTTTTGCTAAAGATTTAGGTGTTATAAAAGAACATGCTGTTTTTGAGGCCATTGATGGGTTACATCACGCTGAAATTAAAGACGGTATTGTAAAACTTCAAATGTTAGATGTTGAAACAGTTGAGCAATATGAAAACCATGTGTTTTTAAATACAGGATCGCCACACCATGTTCAGTTTGAAGAAAACATAGAAGATTTCGATATTAAAACTAAAGGAGCCCAAATTCGTTATGGTGAGCCTTATAATCAGGCAGGATCTAACGTTAACTTTGTAAAGAAGATTAATAACGATACCTTTCGAGTTAGAACTTACGAGCGTGGGGTTGAGGACGAAACCTTGTCTTGCGGAACCGGTGTAACAGCTGTGGCCATTGCGATGCATACATTAGGAGAAACTGACAGTACTTTAATTAATTTAAATGTAGAAGGCGGAAAGTTACAGGTAAGTTTCGATGTGGAGAACGGTATTTACAAAAACGTTTGGCTTATCGGGCTAGCAACCTACGTTTTCAAAGGAACAATATGATTACCTTAAAAGGAGAACATATTTATTTACGTGCTCTGGAACCTGAAGATTTAGAGTTTATTCATGCTATTGAAAACGACGAATCTATTTGGGAACTAAGTTGTACACAAACACCGTATTCTAAATATGTAATCAAACAGTATTTAGAGCAGGCTCACAAAGATATTTTTGAGGTTAAACAACTGCGTCTGGTTATCTGTAATTACAAAAATGAAACTTTAGGGGTGATAGATTTGTTCGACTTCGATTTTAAAAATAAACGTGCCGGAGTTGGTATTTTGGTTAAGGAACCGAAAGATCGCTCAAAAGGTATTGGTAGTGAAGCTTTAAAATTATTGATTAATTATTGTTTCACACATTTAGATTTGCATCAGTTATTTTGTAATATTTCAGAAGATAACCAAGCGAGCATCAACCTTTTTACCAAACAAGGGTTTAAAGAAGTTGGGCTTAAAAAAGACTGGATTCACTTTAACAGATCTTTTAAAAACGAATATTTATTTCAGCTTATAAATAATTAAATGTACTTAAAAAAAATACTTGTTGCCATAGCATTATTAGGTTTGGTTGGAGCAGCATACTTTGCTTATTTTGTTTACAACACCATGTTAAAGCCAAATACAGCATTTAATAACGATACTGCTTATATATATGTAAGAACCAACGCCACTTACCCAGAGGTTAGAGAACAGTTGGAGCCCTTGTTAGAAAATATAGACTCTTTTGACGTGTTAGCAAAACAAAAAAAGTACACAACTAATTTAAAAGCCGGTCGTTTCGCTATCAAAAGAGGAATGAGTAATAATGATATCATCAACTCGATACGAAGCAAAAACTTGCCTATTACTTTGTCTTTTAACAATCAGGAAAGTTTAGAAAAGTTAGCAGGACGAATCAGTTCTCAAATTGAAGCTGATAGTACATCGCTGGTTGAAGCCATGAAGGATGCTGCATTTTTATCTGAAAATAAATTCAGTAAGGCTTCAGCTTTGGGTATGTATATTCCGAATAGTTATGAGTTTTTCTGGAATTCATCTGCAAAATTATTCAGAGAGCGGATGCTTACTGAGTATAATCGTTTCTGGAACGATTCGCGTAAAGCTAAAGCAAAAGCTATTGGTTTATCGCAAGCGGAAGTGATGACACTGGCGTCTATTGTTTACGAAGAGTCTAAACAAGCTAGTGAACAACCAAGAATTGCTGGTGTGTATATGAACAGATTACGTATCGGGATGCCTTTACAAGCCGACCCGACGTTAAAGTTTGCAGCCTATCAATTACCAGAATATAAAAACACCGTGATAAAGCGTGTACTTAACGTTCATAAAGAAATAGATTCACCTTATAACACGTATAAAAATGCAGGTTTACCACCAGGATTAATTGCCATGCCTGATATTTCTGCGATTGATGCGGTTTTAAACTTTGAGAAGCATAGCTATTTGTATTTCGCTGCTGATGCTCAGCGTTTAGGGTTTCATAAGTTTGCAAAGACCTTATCTCAGCATAATGCCAATGCGAGAGAATATCAGCGTTATTTATCTTCCCAAGGTATTAATAAATAATACATAAAACTTAAATGATAGACAAAAGGCTAACATATATAATGCTATTTTTATGTGTTAGCCTTTTTTCTTTTGCACAATCTGCTACAAAGCGTTTTCTTACCCCAGGCGATACTTTAAATACATCCAGAAGAAATGCTGTTGTAATAAGCGAGGCTTCTTTAGCAGGAATTACATTGGTTGGTTTAAACCAGTTATGGTATGCCGATTATGAGCATTCTAAATTTCACACCATAAATGATAATAAGGAATGGCTTCAAATGGATAAAATGGGGCACGCTTTTACAGCCTATCAAATGGGAAAACTGGGCGCAGACCTTTTAAACTGGAGTGGCGCGAGTGAAAAAGACCAGTTAATTTATGGTTCTACTTTAGGTTTTGGGTTTCTTACTGCCGTTGAGGTTCTCGATGGTTTTTCCGAAGAATGGGGCTTTTCTTGGGGCGATATTATCGCGAATGCCTCAGGAACCGGACTGTATGTTGGGCAGCAACTCCTTTGGAATGAGCAACGTATACTGTTAAAGTTTTCTTATCATGAAACAATGTATGCTTCACAACGTTCTGATAAACTGGGAAACGGTTTTTTTGAACGTGTTTTAAAAGATTATAACGGACAAACCTATTGGTTAAGTGTTAATTTAAGTTCTTTTTTTAAAGAAAGTAAGCTTCCGAAATGGCTGAATCTAGCGTTTGGATATGGCGCTGATGGGATGTTATCTGGCGTTTCAGAAGAAAATAATTTAAATTTACCAGACTACAATAGGTATCGTCAGTACTATTTAAGTCTTGATGTAGACTTGAGTAAGCTACAAACTAAGTCACAGTTGTTACGAACTGTTTTCGAGGTTTTTAACACCATAAAAATACCTTTTCCTACATTAGAAATTAATAAAAATGGATGTGCATTTCATCTATTCTACATCTAAAAAAAGTAGATAAACGATTAATTTTGAAATAATTAATAAAATTTATAATTTTGCACGCTGAATTTTCAAGCTCATCAGGTACATTTTACCGAGCTGAAGAAATTTAAGTTTATGAGAAAAAGTATTGCAACTTTTATTGCCCTAAGTGTTACAATATGTATTCTATTGTCCTTATCGTTTACAACAGATGAAACGGTAAATTTAGGTAAATACTCAACAGCTGGCTTAGAGTTAAATTATACTGTAAGTCCGGACGAAGACATTAAAGATAATGTTTTGGCGTCGAATGATGTGAACAAAACGTTTTCTCCTTATCTGGGGAAATCTTTTGTAGGATTTAAAGAAGCCGTTGGTT
The DNA here is from genome assembly GCF_032926325.1 of Aestuariibaculum lutulentum. Lineage (NCBI taxonomy): Bacteria > Pseudomonadati > Bacteroidota > Flavobacteriia > Flavobacteriales > Flavobacteriaceae > Aestuariibaculum > Aestuariibaculum lutulentum. Next base: position 3,032 of record NZ_CP136709.1, on the reverse strand, counting down.
TTAAAGAGTCTGGCGGTGATTATTTTACTGTGAATACTTTAGGGTATTTAGGTAAATATCAATTTGGAAAAGGTACATTGAAATTATTAGGAATTAACAATCCTAACAAGTTTTTAAAGAACCCAGAGTTACAGGAGCGTGCGTTTATCGCTAATGCAGAGCGTAACAAATGGGTGCTTCGTAGAGACATCAAGAATTTTGTTGGAAAACGAATTAATGGTGTTTTAGTTACCGAGTCAGGTATTTTAGCAGCGGCACATTTAGCCGGTCCTGGAAGTGTAAAGAAGTATTTAAGAAGTTACGGTTTGGATAACTTTGAAGACAGCTATGGTACAAACGTAGCGTATTATATGAAAAAGTTTTCAGGTTATGATACCTCTTCGCTAAAACCTAACAAGAAAGCAAAAGCAATTTAAAGGTTATATTAGCTTTTATGAATTATGAATATCGTAGGTCTTTTATGAAGGTCTACGATATTTTTTTTCCAGCTAGCTGCAGATTGTGTTTTTATAAATTCGGTATCCAAAGTAATATCACAAGCCACACAAATCTGCGTGTTACTTTCAAGAATTTGGCATAAATCTTCCAGCATTTTATTGTTTCTGTATGGTGTTTCAATAAATAATTGCGACTGATTATAATCGAAAGATAAGCGCTCTAATCGTTTAATTTCGTTTTTACGTTCGCCTTTGTCGATAGGTAAGTAGCCATTAAAAGCGAAACTTTGTCCGTTCATTCCGGAAGCCATAACAGACATTAAAATGGAAGAAGGACCAACTAAAGGAACAACTTTAATATTGTGTCTATGTGCCAAACTAACAATATCGGCACCAGGATCGGCAACGCCAGGGCATCCGGCTTCCGATAATAGTCCCACATTGGTTCCGTTAAGGCAAGGCTCTATAAAAGTAGGTAAATCGGCAGGGTCGGTAAATTTGTTCAGGTGAAACATTTTTAAGCCTGGCTGCGATTTTTCCGGTGTTATTTTTTTAATAAAGCGTCTGGCTGTTTTATCATTTTCAACAATAAACGTGTTCGTTTGTTCAATAACACGTTTTACGGTTTGCGGCAAAACGTCCATAGGGTCATTATCGCCCAATGTGGTTGGAATTAAATATAGAACGCCTCTGGTATTCACTTTAATTAAGTTTTTTAGCTATTATAGAACAGGCTTCGTCTAACATATTATAGACGTTTTCGAAACCCTCATTTCCTCCGTAATACGGGTCGGGAACAGGGTGATTTTCGTTAGGATATGTTTCGTTTAAAATAAACAGAACCTTTGTTTTGTCGCTTTCGTTTCGAGCTAATGAGATGACATCTTGGTAATTTGATTCATCCATGACATAGATATAATCAAAACGATCGAAATCTGAAACAACAAATTGTCGAGCTTTTAAATTTGAGATATCTAATCCGTATTTTTTAGCAACAGCTATCGAGCGGCGGTCAGGTTGACTGCCGGAATGGTAATTAGCCGTTCCGGCGGAGTCTACTGTAAAGGTGTTTTGAGGAAGTTTGGATTTTAAAATCCCCTCGGCTAATGGCGAACGGCAAATATTGCCCAAACAAACCATTAATATTTTAGTCATTTAAAAAGGTTTTTAAACAGACAGTTTCTTTGTAATATCATCAACATACTTTTTAAATTGTTTGTCTGTTGATGTTAAATTATCTACGGTTTTACAAGCGTGTAATACCGTCGCGTGGTCACGTTTCCCAATTTGAGAACCAATACTAGCTAACGATGCTTTTGTAAATTTCTTCGCAAAAAACATAGCTAATTGTCTGGCTTGTACGATATGACGTTTTCTTGTTTTCGATTGTAAGGTGCTTACATCCATCTGGAAGTAATCTGAAACTACTTTTTGAATATAGTCGATAGATACTTCACGTTTGGTATTCTTAACAAATTTCTCAACAACAATGCGTGCTAAATCAATAGTTACTTCTTTTTTGTTGAAAGAAGATTGAGCAATTAAAGAGATGATGGCACCTTCAAGCTCACGTACATTCGATTTAATATTTTTTGCTACGTAATCAATAATTTCGTCTGGCATATCTACACCATCACGATATAATTTATTTTTTACGATAGAAACACGAGTTTCGAAATCTGGTGTTTGTAATTCTGCCGAAAGTCCCCACTTAAAACGAGATAATAAACGTTGTTCAATATCCTGCATATCTACCGGTGCTTTATCACTGGTTAAAATAACCTGTTTACCGTTTTGGTGTAAGTGGTTAAAGATATGGAAGAATACATCCTGAGTTCCTGTTTTACCAGAAAGGAATTGAACGTCGTCAATAATTAACACGTCAATAATTTGATAGAAGTGAATAAAATCATTTCTATTATTTTTCTTAACCGAATCAATATACTGTTGGGTAAACTTCTCAGCCGAGATATATAGAACTGTTTTTTCCGGATACTTATCTTTAATATCCACACCAATAGCGTGTACAAGGTGGGTTTTTCCTAAACCAACACCACCAAAAATAAGTAGGGGGTTAAACGATGTTCCTCCGGGTTTAGCCGCTACCGCCAATCCGGCACTTCTAGCTAAACGGTTAGAATCTCCTTCTAAAAAGTTTTCAAAACTGTAATTAGGATTTAATTGCGATTCAATTTTAACATTTCTAATTCCTGGAATAACGAACGGATTACGTAATTCTGGGTTTTTGTTCTTTAAAGGAATGTCAACTTCCTGTGATTTTACAGCACTTCTGTTTGAACTCGGAATCTTCTCAGTAAACGGTTGCTTATTGCCATAGGTGTTTTCCATTTTAATAATGTAAACTAGCTTGGCTTTTTCTCCCAACTCTTTAGTTAAAGACACTTTTAAAATCTTAACATAATGTTCTTCAAGCCATTCGTAGAAAAATTTACTTGGTACTTGAATACTTAGGGCGTTGTCGGTGAGTTTAACTGCGATGATTGGTTCAAACCAAGTTTTGTAAGCTTGCGGTTGGATGTTATCCTTTATGAATTCTAGACAATTATTCCATACCGTTTGCGCAGTTTTACTCAT